>JALZCO010000106.1 GCA_030863015.1 Actinomycetota bacterium | reverse complement strand
GGTTGGTAGAGCCTGCTGACAACGAGATCGCCCGGCCCGAGAACTACTGGTGGTGGTTCCTGGTGACGGCTGCGACGGTCGGCTATGGCGACTTCTTTCCGGAGACCACGCTCGGACGCGTCGTGGGCGCTTACGTCATCGTCGGAGGCATCGTCACGTTGACAATCCTCTTCACCCGGTTGGCGTCCTATCTCCAGACCCGGAAGGGGAGACGTATGAAAGGGCTCGTCCAGCTCGACGTCAAGGACCACCTCGTCATCCTCGGCTATCTGGCGGGCCGCACCGAACGCATGGCGGAAGAGCTGAAACACGATCGCAGCCACCGGCTGGTGCTGTGTGCCTGGGATGAGATCACCGAGCATCCGATGCCCGAACAGCCGGAGGTTGAGTTCGTCCGCGGGGACCTGACGTCGGTGGACGTCATGACCCGCGCCTGCGTGGCGCAGGCGGCCACGGTGATCATCGATGGCCGCGACGACAACGAGACGCTGGCCATTGCACTGGCGGTCGACCACACCAATCCGCAGGTCCACACGGTGGTGGCACTGCGGGAGATGAACCGGCGTGAGCAACTCCGGTACGTCAATCCGAAGATCCAGTGCGTGCTGTGGTACATGCCGACCCTGGTGACCGAAGAGGCCCTCGACCCGGGAATCACGCAGGTCTACGCCGATCTCATGAGTAGCCGAGGTGGTGGCAACACCTATTCGGTGCAACTCCCGGCGAGCCTTTCGGGTAACACGTTCGGCGAGTGTCAGATACATTTCGGCCGACATTTCAGCGCGACGGTGATTGCCGTGCGCAGTGCCGGACGTGTTGTGGTGAGTCCTCGCTGGGATGACGCTGTCGAGGCGGGGGCAACTCTGTACTACCTTGCGGAGCGACGGATCGACGAAGCAGATCTAGCACTACCCCGACGACCAAGCTGACGCCCGTCAAGCCAGCGATGGTGTACCTCTGCACCCCGGTTCACGCCGCCACATGGCCGCGGAACCATCCGGCGGCAAGCCTTGCCACTTCCTCCAGCGCGCCGGGCTCCTCGAATAGATGAGTTGCTCCCGGCACCACCTCGATCCTGCTCGGCACCGCCAGCTGCAGACTGGCCTGCCGGTTGAGCTCGAGAACCTGTTCATCCAGGCTTCCGACGATGAGCAACGTCGGCGCCTGCACACGACGCAGGGCATCACCGGCAAGATCTGGCCGACCACCTCGGGACACCACGGCCCGGATGGAATGGTCGTGCGCGGCCGCGACTAATGCGGCCGCCGCGCCGGTGCTGGCGCCGAACAATCCCACTGGAAGGCCTCGAACGGCAGCATGTTCCCTGATCTGCTCAACGGCGACGGTCACCCGACCGGCCAACAAGTCGATATCGAAGCGCAACTGCCGAGTACGGACGTCCACCTCCTCCTCTTCCTCGGTCAACAGGTCCAGCAACAGCGTGGCGAAGCCGCTTCGCTGCAGGACCTCAGCCACTGCACGATTGCGGCTGCTGTGCCGAGAACTGCCCGAGCCGTGCGCGAAGACCACGATGCCCACCGGATGGCCGGGAACGGTGAGGTCACCAGCCAGCTCACCGGCGGGGGATTCGATGACCACTAGTACCGTCACACTTCTCGCCTTCCCTTCCCGGCCACATCGCATGGCTACCCCCTCCGGCGGTCCGCTGAAACGGGATGCTGGGGGATGACACCCCGCTCAACTGCGGAGGGCCGCTAAATGCGGACCCGGTCTCCGCTTGCGGCCGCCCTGTGATGTGGTGTATGCGGTACCCGCGCTGGGTAATCCTCAGCCATGAAGCAGCACGAGATGACTTCTGCCGTTGCTCAGAGCGCCGGCATCAGCGATCACGAGGTGGCCGAGCGAGCAGTCTTAGCCACGCTCATGGTCCTGGGGTCACGGTTGGCCGGCGGTCAAACCGCGAACCTGGCCAGCCAGCTTCCTCCTGCGTTCGCCGATGCGATGCCGGCGCAAGGGCCTGGGGAACGCTTCGACCTGGCCGAGTTCTACCGGCGGGTCGCGCAGGCGGAGGGCCAGGGGTGCACGCCCGAGCAGGCTCGCCAGCACGCGCGCGCCGTCCTGGCCGCGCTCAAGGTCGGGCTGACCGGTCACGAGTATGACCACATGGCCTCTCAACTGCCGGCAGAGTACGCCGATCTGCTGGGCACTGAACCCGTCCAGCACCACTGAAGCGGTACGCCCGTGGCCCGAGCGCGAGCGGCGGGGTCAATCTCCTTCCGCTCACGCTGGCTTGAGCGGATCGTGACCGATCGACATCAGGCGGTGCCGCCAACCGGTCGATCCCGCAACGGGCTCCCCATCACCCCGGCCCTCGGCGTGCACCCGATCGACCACTTTGCGCATTACCCGGAGATCGTCGGTGTTGAGGTCGGTCCGGCGCTTGCCCAGAACATGCAACACCTGCTGACCAGTCGGGGTGCCCGCCTGATCCGGGAAACTCTCGGCGTCGGGACTCGCTGAACAGGTGCGCAGCCACTCCGCGAGCTCGCGCGACGACATGTTCACCACCCGATGGAACTCGTCCCACAGCTCATCGTCGTGCAGCGTGGTTTTTGCCATCCTCCAGCCTTTCTTCGATGCCGTACAAGACACGGGTGCCCCATCGCCGCACGTGCAAACGCCACCTAGTGACTCGCTAGCTCAGTGACAGAGCGCTGTTGATGGCGATGTAAGCGGCTACGGCGATCAGCAGAGCGGCGAAGGCGCGGTTGAGTGCGGTGTCGGGGAGCCGGTCAGCAATAACCTTGCCGGCGAGTGAACCGGCCATTGCGGCGATCGCGAAGGGCACGATCAGCGCCCAGTCGAAATGTGCTTGTCCGATACGGGCGGCCAGGGATGCGGCCGAGTTGATGGCCATGATGGCTAGGGAGGTGCCCACGGCTGCGGACATGGGCAGGCCGAGGGCGACGACGAGCACCGGGACGATGACAAACCCACCGCCGACGCCGAAGAAGCCAGCGAGAAACCCCACCGTGAGTCCGGCAAGCATCACCTTGACGACGAGCACTGTTCGGCCGCGTCGTCGCTGCCCTCGGTGCGTGGCGGGACGAGCGAGTTGAGCGGTTGGGGCGGCGCCAGGCGCGCGATCGGGCACACGCTTGGTGGTGTCGGCACCTGTTGTGGTGGTGGGTCTCAAATGGCCGTCGTGACCTTGGGCGTTTCGGCGCGCACGGATGAGCATCCCGCTAGCGGTCAGGATCATGACAGCCGAGAGGCCAAGGAGCAGGACGTGCTCGTCGACGCGGCGGTTCAGTGCCGTCCCAGCGACGGCGGCGATGATTCCGAGGACCCCGAATGGAATACCGATGCGCCAGTGGACGTGCCCTGAACGGGCGTGGCTGGCGACGCCGACAAGCGCGGTGAGCCCGACTATGACGAGGCTGCTGGTAATGGCGTCCTGGGCGCTCTGGCCGAGCAGGTAGACCAGGGCCGGGACAGTGAGGATC
>JALZCO010000095.1 GCA_030863015.1 Actinomycetota bacterium | reverse complement strand
GCACACCGGGGGTCAGCACGGCCATCGCGGCAGGCACGGTCAGTGGCTCGAACACCGCTGCGATCAATGCGTAGCCGACGATCGCCGCGTCCCATCGGTCGAACCGCGCGCACAGCGCGACGACTCTCTGCCAGACCGACACGGTCGTGATCAGGTGCGCCCCAGAGGGTGTCTCACGTGCTTCGGGCTCATCGGGGACCGGCTCGTCGGACGAGATCGTCCTCCAGAGAGAGCCGATCCCGACCACCTCGCTCGGCGGCGGCCTCATAGGTGGTCTGCAGAAATGCCAGCAGTGTGTGCTCCGGATCCGGTGCCGTCCGGACCACCTCATAGGGCAACAGGAACTGGCCGTCGCGAGTGTCAGCCCACTCCTGCACCCGCAAGGCCGGCCACGCCTCAACCTGCCCGGACCGTGCCTGGATATCAGTCACCGCCGATACCTCCCCTAGCAGCTAGCTGAGGTAGCCCTCGACCTCGCTCGCCGGTCGGACCTGTGCTTCATCGGGATCCAACCCGGCGGCCGCTCGGGCACGACGCTGCCGCAGCAGGTCCCAGCACTGGTCAAGCTGCACCTCAAGCTCAGTCAGCTGGGAGCGCTCCTCGTCGCTACTCAGCTCATCGCGCCCCCGGCGCTCCCGCAGGACGTGCTCGGCATCGACCAGCTCGCGGATGCGACCCAGCAGGTCACTCTCGTCGGCCATCGGATCCCTCCGGCTCTTTGCTGGCTTCGGTCCTACGAGTCTTGCAGAACATGCCACCACCGCCCAGGCGCCCCGGTCCATCCGGGCCGACATCACCGGTGTACGTCGTGAGCTCAACACGGCCGGCGTATGCAGTAAGCCACTGCATATACCTGAGCTGTCGCCACATCATCCCGACGGAGGTGGCCGACGGCTCAGCCATGGGTCGGGCGCTATTCAGCGCTACGTCACCACCTATCAACGTCACCCTGTGATTGGCCAACCACACGCGCCGCGCAATAGCTGACTATTCACCAGCAGTTCGGTGCCTCCAGACATCCATGTCCGTGGCAGTGTTCCGTGCGGCATGAAGTCCGACGCCTCGAACACCTGGCGAATCTCGACCTCGCCGTCCTTGAAAGGAATGCCGATCGGCCTTCACCAGCATCATTAATCGCATCGTCATGTCTCCTTCCGTTGCGGTAAGTCCACTACGGACACGTCGAACGACAGACGGCCGAATCGACACGTCATACGAGCTTTCCGACGGTAACTTCCTTGACCTCGACCTCGATTGAGGTTCTAGCGTCACGTGGGACTGTGCCATGGGGCAGCCAGAGAAAACCGGTCGCTGCCGCGAGCCGGCGCCGTCAGGATTGTCAGACCCGTACTGCAGGCTGAGCTGATGGACACGGGACAGGAGACAGGCGATGACTCACGCGATCTGGGCCGAGGGGCTGGTCAAGCACTTTGGCGAGACCACCGCTCTCAACGGGGTGGATCTCGCCGTCCGCACCGGCACCGTGCTCGGTCTGCTCGGCCCCAACGGCGCCGGCAAGACCACCGCCGTTCGCGTGCTCGCCACCCTGTTGCGTCCCGACGCCGGCCACGCCCGGGTCGGCGGATACGACGTGGTCCGAAACGCCCACCAGGTGCGCCAGCTGATCGGGCTGACCGGGCAGTATGCGGCGGTCGACGAAGCCCTTACCGGGATGGAGAACCTGCAGCTCATCAGCCGGCTGCTGGGGATGCCGCGGCGAGACGCCAAGCAGCGCGCTCGCGAGTTGCTCACCAGGTTCGGCCTGACAGATGCGGCAGGACGAGCGGCGAAGACGTACTCCGGAGGCATGCGCCGCAGACTCGACCTGGCCGCGAGCCTCGTCGGCCGGCCGCAGCTGCTCTACCTTGACGAGCCGACCACGGGACTGGACCCGCGCAGCCGCCTCGACCTGTGGAGCCTGGTGCGCAGCTTGGTGGCCGACGGCGTCACGGTGCTGCTGACCACGCAGTACCTGGAGGAGGCCGACGAGCTCGCCGACGAGATCGCGGTCATCGACGACGGCAGGGTCATCGCAACAGGGACGCCGGACGAGCTGAAGGCCAAGACCGGCGCCCGGTCCCTCGCCGTGCGACCGGCGGATCACGCCGACGTGCCTACCGTGATCTCCGTGGTTCGCGAGCTCGCCAGTGTCGCGCCGGAGGTGAACGGTCAGTTGGTGACGGCGCCGGTGACCGATCCCGCGTTGCTCCCGGCCGTGGTCCGCCGGCTGGACAACGCCGGAGTGGTGATCGCTGAACTCACGCTACGCAACGCCAGCCTGAACGAGGTGTTCCTGTCCCTGACCGGGCATCCCGCGCAGGAGACCGCGCAGAGCGAAGAGACCGAAAGGGCACTGGCATGAGCACCGCGACCGTACCCGCGCCCGCCGCACCGGAACTGGCTCCGCGGGTCGGTCCCATCGAAGGGATACGGCAAACGATGACCCTTGCGTGGCGCACGCTGGTGCAGATCAGGCACAACCCGTGGGAGCTGGGGGACTTCAGCATCCAGCCGATCATTTTCGTGCTGCTGTTCACCTACGTGTTCGGTGGCGCGATCTCGTCATCGACCGGCGCCTACCTGATGTTTGCGCTGCCCGGACTCATCGTGATGAACATGTTCTTCGTCACCATGTATGTCGGCATGGGGCTCAACACGGACCTGACCAAGGGCGTCTTCGACCGGCTGCGTTCGCTGCCACTCGCCCGGTGGGCTCCGCTGACCGGCCGCATCACTGCGGATCTGGTCAAGCAGGCGTGGTCGGTTGCTCTGCTGCTCGGCATCGGGCTGGTCCTCGGCTTCCGGATCGGCACCTCGGCGGTCGACGTCCTCACGGCGGTAGCCCTGATTCTGCTCTTCGCGCTTGCCTTCTCCTGGGTGTCGGTGCTGGTCGGCGTGCTGGCCAAGGACCCCGAAAAGGTGCAGCTGTTCGGCATGACCGCACTGTTCCCGATCACGTTCGTCAGCAACGCCCTGGTGCCGACCAACACGATGCCGGGCTGGCTGCAGGCGTTCGTGGGTGTCAACCCGGTGACACTGCTCTCCGACGCGGTCCGCGGATTGATGGTGGGCGGCCCCGTTGCGGGACCGGTCCTCGGGTCGTTGCTGTGGGCGGCCGTGATCGTCGCCGTCTTCGCTCCGCTGTCGTTGTGGGCACTCAAGCGCAGGATGTGAGGATCAAACGCAGACCATCCCGTGGTAGTAGCGTCGGTGTGTGGCCAGAATCGTCGAGCTGAACCACTACCCGGTCAAAGGCTGCGCTGGTACGTCGATGAGTGATGCAACGCTGACCCCCGCGGGCCTAGCCCACGACCGCAGTTTCATGGTCATCGGTGAGGACGGCGTGTTCCGTAGCCAGCGACGCGATCCGGGAATGGCGCTGATCCGCCCGGAGATCAGCGCCGGGGGCGAGCGGCTCACCCTCCGCGCACCAGGCGTCGACGTATTACACATCGACGTGGACCTCACAACCGCTCGGCGCGACGTGGAACTGCACGGTATGCCATACCAGGGGATCGACCAGGGCAACGCGGTCGCCGGATGGCTGTCGGAGGTGCTCAGCGCGCCGAGCAGGCTGGTGCGGGTACCACCGGAGCATGACCGCGTGACCCGGGGGCAAACACCGGGCACCGCGGGCTACGCCGACGGTCAACCGCTGCTGATCACTTCAATGACCTCTCTTGACGTGTTGAACGATCGGATCGCACAACGGGGTGGCGAGCCGTTGCCGATGAACCGTTTTCGTCCCAATGTCGTGGTCGGTGGCTGGGATGAACCGCACACCGAGGACCGGGCGCGCCGGATCAACGCCGGCGATACCGAGCTGGGCTACGCCAAACTCGCCATCCGTTGTGTCGTCACCACAGTCGATCAAGAGTCCGGTACGAAAGGAGGCCCCGAACCGCTCCGCACGCTCGCCGGCTACCGCCGTGCTGCCGAGGGCGGTGTGGCGTTCGGCGTCAAGTTCTCCGTGGTGCGGCCCGGCAAACTGTCTGTGGGCGACGAAATGATCGTCAATTCCTGGGGCGAGTCCGAATTGTAGAGCAGTGACGGTCACGCCGAGAAGTCGGGAATCACGATGCTGGCGTCAGCGCGCGACCGTCGGCTCCTCCCACCCTCCTGCCGGCCGAGCGCGTGCGCTGCGGCTCTCGATAGGTAATGACCGCGCGGCAGCGCGGAACCATCGGCGGCGTGCCGATGAGTTCCGCAGCCAGGCGCCGTCGTAGGAGTGTGCGGCGAGAAGACACCGGCGCGATGGTGGTGCTCGTCCGCGGGGACGTCGAGCTGGCGAGCTGGCCGCTGACCGGCTGCGACTGTCCCGGCCTGGCCGTGGTGGAGGAGCTGGCGCGGTTACAACTCGCAGCCCGGCGTCGCGGTTGCTCGATCCGGCTGCGTGATGCTTGCGATGAGCTGTTGGAACTGCTCCACCTGCTTGGGCTGGGCGAGGTGGTGCGCGGTACCGCTGCGGTCGGGGATCGAGGACTGGCGACGGCCCCGGCGACTGAGATAAGCCAGCTGCGCCAGGACAGGAACCTATGTCTCCAGCCGGTCAGGCAGGCCGAAAGCGGTGAACAGGTTGGTGTCGAGGAAGTTGTGGTGCCCGACGATCCGGTCGCCTGAGATCTCGATGACCTGGAGGGCGAACGGCCGGTGGCCACCGTCGGCGTGCGGGCGGTAGGACCCGAACGCCGCACAGCCGTTGGCCGCCGTCGGCACCAGGCGCGAGCCACGGCACCCGCAGCCTTGGCCGAGGAACCACCGGCCCATCTCCACTGGGCCGCGCAGCCAGAAATCGTAGGGCGGCATCGACATGACCGCGTCGTCATGCAGCAGTGACACCAGCGAGGTGATGTCGTAGCGCTCGAAGGCGTCCACGTATCGGGCAAGCAGCGCCCGCTGGTCGACGTCCACCGTGAGCAAGGAGGCGCTGACCTCACTGGCGTCACGGGTTGCCAGGGTGGAGCGGGCTCGCTGCAGCGCGCTGTTGACTGACGCCACACTGGTCTCCAGCAGTTCGGCCACCTCGGTTGCCTGCCAGCGCAGCACCTCGCGCAGGATCAATACCGCGCGCTGTTTGGCGGGGAGGTGCTGCAGCGCGGTGACGAATGCCAGGCGCACGCTCTCTTTCGACACCGCCAGCTCGGCCGGATCACCGTCGGCGGGCAGGACGCGAGCATCCGGAACGGGTTGCACCCAGGCGTGCTCGGGAAGTATCGGGCCCAGGGATCCCTCCGCCGTCGAGGACGGCCCCAGGTCCATCGGCCGAGCTCGACGCTCGCGACCGCGCAGCATGTCGAGGCATACATTGGTGGCGATGCGGTAGAGCCACGATCGCAGGGCCGATCGGCCTTCGAAGCCCTCAATGCCGCGCCAGGCCCGCACCATCGTCTCCTGCACGGCGTCGTCGGCCTCGAAGAAGGACCCGAGCATCCGGTAGCAGTAGCCGGTGAGCTCCCGGCGATAAGGTTCCAAGTCCTCAGACCGCACCTGGCTGTCAACGGTATGGGAACGGGAGGGCACGGGCGTCCATGCTACGCCCATGCTCGTTAACCGCCAGAAGCTCAAGCGATGAGTTTGCGTCCCGACGGTGGCAGCGCCACGCAGCGGCTGCGGAGCATTGACAGCTCGTCACGACCGGTCGACCAGTTCGATGCCGATGGCGACGGCACCGAGGGTCTCACGCTCGGGCGGGCAATTTGACGGGATATTCGATCAGTGCACCGACCATGATATTGCGACGACGCAAAAACCAGCATACCCGCCCAGAAAAGTCCAGTGATGCATTGATGTAGATGCTGTGCACCGATGAGTATCGCCTCCGCCGATCGTCATACCGGTGATGGCGCTGGCCGATGGAGGCCGGCAAGTCGATCAAGAAGGGAACACAGATGAGCGGGATACGGGTACTGGTAGGGACCCGCAAGGGCGCGTTCGTCCTGACGTCGGACGGCAACCGCGAGCGGTGGAACGTCAGCGGTCCGCTTTTCGGTGGCTGGGAGATCTACCACCTCACGGGATCGCCCGCTGATCCGGACAGGCTGTATGCAGCACAGTCAGGTGGCTGGTTCGGGCAGGTGATTCAGCGCTCCGACGACGGAGGCAAGACGTGGCAGCCGGTGGGTAATCAATTCAGCTACGACGGCGTTCCCGGTACTCACCAGTGGTACGACGGCACGCCACATCCGTGGGAGTTCGCCCGAGTGTGGCATCTCGAACCCTCGCTGACCGATCCGGACACCGTCTATGCCGGCGTGGAAGACGCGGCCCTGTTCCGTTCTGACGACGGCGGGCAGAACTGGCACGAGCTGCCCGGACTGCGCGACCACGACTCGGGGCCCTCCTGGCAGCCAGGCGCCGGAGGGATGTGCCTGCACACGATCGTTGCGCACCCCAGCGACCCCGGACGGATCTTCGTGGCGATCTCCGCTGCGGGCGTGTTCCGGACCGACGACGCCGGCAAGACGTGGCGCCCGACCAACCGCGGCCTGCACTCCGAAGGCATCCCCGACCCGGACGCCGATGTCGGCCACTGCGTGCACCGCCTCGCGATGCATCCTTCGCGGCCAGACGTGCTGTTCATGCAGAAGCACTGGGACGTCATGCGCAGCGACGACGCCGGTGAGTCGTGGTATGAGATCAGCGGTGATCTACCTACTGACTTCGGGTTCCCTATCGACGTGCACGCGCACGAACCGGACACCATTTACGTCGTTCCGATCAAGAGCGATGCCGAGCATTACCCGCCCGACGGAAAGCTGCGCGTGTATCGCAGCCGCACCGGCGGCAACGAGTGGGAGCCGCTCACGAACGGTCTGCCGCAACGCGACTGCTACGTCAACGTGTTACGCGACGCGATGGCCGTCGACTCGCTCGATCCGTGCGGGGTGTATTTCGGTACCACGGGTGGGCAGGTATACGCATCGACTGACGCCGGGGACAATTGGGCTCCTATTGTCCGAGATCTTCCTGCCGTGCTGTCCGTTGAAGTTCAGACCCTGCCATGATCCGCGTCAAGCTCCCGGTTCATCTGCGAACGCTCGCGCAGCTCGATGGCGAGGTGCAGCTCCACGTTGCGGGCCCGGCAACGCAGCGCTCGGTCCTCGACGCACTCGAGGCCCGCTACCCGATGCTGCGCGGGACGATCCGCGATCACGTCACCGGCCGTCGCCGGGCGTTCGTGCGGTTCTTCGCCTGTGAGCAGGACCTGTCCCACGAACCGCCGGACACCCCGCTGCCCGTCACGGTCGCGACCGGCACCGAGCCCTTGCTGATCGTGGGAGCCATGGCAGGTGGCTAGGGCCGCGATCCAGGCCGAGCTCACATCACGGGGACGGGGGTCCGCAGCAGGTACAGGACGTCCTCGCGGACTGGCCGGAAGCCCAGCCGCGCAGCAACGCCGAGGCTGCCGGTGTTGTCCGGTGACGTGGTCCAGCTAGCGCGCCGTCCTCGTGCTTGAATATCGGCCGCTACCGCAGCGGCGCACGCGGTGGACAGGCCTCGGCGCCGAAACGCCTGCTCGGTGACCACGCCCACGTCCTCGTAGTGCTCGCCTAGATAGAACGGCACCGCTACCGACACCAACCGGCTCGCTACGAACGCACCGCACGCCAGTTCGCTCCTGGCCAGCTCAACGGGTCCGCCGAGCGTCGCGGCGATCCAGCGGATCTCCTCGGAAAGGCTGGCAGCAGCGTCAGCGTCGGCCGCAGTGAGGCGGCGTACGGTCGCGGCTGGCTGCGGTAGGCGGGGAGTTGGACCAGAGAGCTCGAGGACCACTCGATCCCAGACGTGCAAGCCGGGATCCAGTCCGCGCAGCACAGCCACAAAGGATTCTGAAGCCTCGATGAAGCCGGTCATCGGCTCGTCTAGCTCGCTCAGGTAGTCCGGGTTGCCCCGCAGGCTGACATTGCCTGCGATCTGGGCCAGCACCGTGCGCGGGTTGGGCCATCGATCCACCAGGCACCGACCGTGACCAGTTCGCCTGATGTGCGACCACACCAGCGGACCCGGCCGTTCCGGCTCGAACCACGGTCGCAGCTGCCCGTGATCGCGACTAGCGAGCGGCAGCATACGGAGAAGGCAACCACTCCGGACAGGGTGGGGCAACCACGTGCGCCGCAAGCGCCGATGCAGTGGTAGGCCGCCAGACGGTCCTGGTCCAGGTCGCGCCGGGCGACAGAATAACCGGGCGCGCGATCGATGTCCGTGGATCGCCGCTTACGGGCGGTGCAGCTGATGACCCTGATGACGGTCGGCCCGTATACCCCATCCAGGGCGCCCACCTCCCAAGCATTTTCTACTGACTGACATGTTGCCTGCGATGTATCACGTCTGCGCCTGCCGCCTCTACTACTGAGACGCCCGGCGAGGAGGTTTCACCATGACGCCCCGGTCGGCGGACCTGTCGGCAGCGCCTGGCGCGAGGCAGCGCTGACTAGGGCGATGGAACTTGAATCGCTCTGCAACTGGACGTACCGGAACCATCAGCTGGAGAATGTCGATGACCTGAAGAAATCAATCGAACAGCATATCAGCGCGGCTCGGGACGCCGCTGGTTATAAAAAGCGCTTCCGGGTGGGCGGAGGCAGTTCGCTTGTCCAACGTGCAATGGGAAACCTGGACGCCGCCGAGGCGCAGCTTCTGAATTTTGCGCCGACCGAATACATACTTGGTCAAATGCCAAGTCTGCTCCACCACGTTCAGCGACATCTTACTGCTGATGACCCGCGCCGGCAGGAGCTCGAGCGCATCGTCCAGGAGACCACCAGGGGTCCGTGGTCGCAAGAGGCGCATGACGAGCAGCTGGCCGGTAAGATTGACCACGAACGAGGCAGGATCGTCACCGCCGTGCGTGGAGCGAGTTCGGCGGCTCTTCGCGAACAACGGCGCGTAGCCAGTTTCCGCAACGTTGTAGTCGCCACGACGGTCGTCATGACGGTGCTCGCAGTGGGGCTGGCGATCATGGGCATCTTCACACCGGCTGCAGTCCCGTTGTGCTTCGAACCGGAAAAGGCCGGACAAACCGTGGTCGTGTGTCCCACTGCGCAATCCGCACCGCAGCAAACAGGGCAGCAGTCAGGTCCAACAGCACCAGACGTTGATGACGTCGTCGCAAAAACTGCGCAGCGGACGGATTTGTTCGTCATCGAACTCATCGGACTCATCGCTGCTGCGGTGGCGGCCGCAACATCTATCCGCGGAATCCGCGGTTCATCCGAGCCTTACGGCCTTCCCGTCGCACTCGCCGCACTCAAGTTGCCAACGGGTGCCATCACCGCTTTTCTCGGCCTCTTGTTCATGCGCGGTCAATTCATACCCGGCCTCAGCCCACTGGATACGTCCGCGCAGATTCTCGGCTGGGCGATCATTTTCGGATACTCACAAGAGCTGTTCACCCGCTTCATTGACCAGCAGGGCCATGCGGTGCTCAACACCGTGCGTGGGGCCGATAAAGGCAAAAAAATCAGTCGCCCCTGATCTTCCTTCTGGTCATCCCGGCGGGCGCCCCGTCCTGGCCGACCCGGTGGAGCCGAACCCACAAGCATTGATTGTAGGGCCCGTGTCGTCAGAACAGATCGCCTGGCAGGCGGCGAGCAGCGTGGCCGTGAAGCGGCCCGGAGCGGTGAGGAAGACACCGTGATCGCCGTCGATGTCATAGGTCAGTGCCCCGGGAACCGCGGCGGCGAGCCTCCGTTGCCGGGCCGCCGGCACCGCCCGGTCGCGCCGGGTAATGATCACGGCGGTGGGCACGTCGACCGCGCCTATCCAGTCGTGGGAGTCAAACGCATAGACCGCCGACACCGCAGACAATGCCGTAACCAATGAGGGCGGCATCTGGTCCAGCGCCCATGCTCGGCTGGCCCGATCACCGTCCTGGCCGAGCAGCTGACCGCCAATGACGTCGGCGCGTAGCCCATCCATTCCGGGCATCGATCCCGCCACGACCGCCACCGCCGGCATCATCAGAGCCGGCATCATCAGCGTCACCCAGCGTGCCCACGCCAAGCCGGCGAGCGCTCGCGCACAACACCAGCCCGACGGTCAGCTCCGGATGCTGACGCCAGCACAGCTGCGCGATCAGCCCGCCCATCGAATAGCCGACCCGATGAACCGGTCGACATCCAGGATCGCGGCCAGCTCGGCGACATCATCGGCACACTGCTCCAGCCGGTAGCCCCCCACCCCACCCAGCCCACGCCCATGCCCATGCCCGCGCTGATCGAAGGCCAGTACCCGGAAGTGCCGGCTCAGTACCGGAACACCGCCGACCAGTTGAGTTCGGCGGTGAGGGTGACACCGTGCAAGAGCACCAGGGTGGGCGCTCCCGGCGGGCCAGGACAGTCCCAGACCACCGTGCTGCCCTGCCCGGGCAGCCTCACCACCCGTGCGATCACGCCCGCGCCATCCATCGACTGCCGCCCTTCGCAACGGCGCGCCGACCTTGCCAGCGGTGCTGCCGGCGGCCTCGATCTGACCATAACCGGTAACCTGCCGGATGACATAACGTTACGTGTCAGTGGTCTGCGGTTGGCTGTGAGGACGCCCGGAGGAAGGCTGCGTCAATCTGATGAATGGTCCGCAAGGAGCGCGTCGCTCAGCGCAGGGAGCCCCAGCGCTGTCAGTGCGCCCGCAACCTGGCTTCGGTATGTGAGAATGTCAGATTTGATCGCATCGATATCGCCCGGGACACAGTCCGCAACCGCCCGTGCTATCGAGTCAGCTACCGTGTCGGCAGGTTTATTGTGACTGATTCCGCGCAAGGACACATAGCCCGAC
>JALZCO010000087.1 GCA_030863015.1 Actinomycetota bacterium | reverse complement strand
CGTAGCCGGACTCGAGGCAGCGCACGAAGGTGTCCTCGCCGGTCTCGGACTCGGCGAGGAACTCCTCGGATGCCGAGCCGCCCATCGCGCCCGACATCGCGGACACGATCACGTACCGCAGCCCGAGCCGATCGAAGATCTTGGTGTATGCCTCGCGGTGGAGCCGGTAGGAGCGCGCCAATCCTTCCTCGGAGAGGTCGAAGGAGTACGAGTCCTTCATCAAGAACTCCCGACCGCGCAAGATTCCGGCGCGGGGGCGTTCCTCATCGCGGTACTTGGTCTGCACCTGATAGAGGATCACCGGATAGTCCTTGTAGGAGCTGAACTCTCCCTTCACGGTGAGTGTGAACAGCTCCTCATGAGTGGGCCCGAGCAGGTAGTCGCCGCCCTTGCGGTCGCGCAGCCGGAACAGGTTGGCGCCGTACTCGGCCCAGCGGCCGGTGGCCTGGTAGGGCTCTCGGGGCAACAGCGCAGGGAACAGGATCTCCTGCCCGCCGATCGCGTTCATCTCCTGACGCACCACTGCCTCGATGTTGCGCAGTACCCGTAGCCCAAGCGGCAACCACGAGTAGACCCCTGGAGCGATCCGGCGGACGTATCCGGCACGCACCAGCAGCTTGTGACTGGGCACGTCGGCATCGGCTGGATCCTCGCGCAAGGTGCGCAGGAACAACGTCGACAGCCTGGTGATCATGCTTTTCGAGCTCCTCGGACGCCGTCCTGGCAAGTCGCAGCGTATCCGTCACCTCGAATGTCGGGGTTCCCGGTTACCGTCGCGAACATGAGCCGCTCGATCCGCACGGTGACCTGCGTTGGCATCGAGCACGGGTAGCCGCGCGGCCGCCGCGTTGGGCGCGCTGTTGGTCGTCGTGGCCGGGGTGCTCACGTTGCTGTCCGAACGGCCGCCGAGCCCAGTATCTGCATCGGCACCGGCCCAGCAGTTCAGTGCGCAGCGGGCGCTGGTTGCCTTGCGGGAATTCGCCACCGAGCCTCGCCCGCTGGGCAGCGTGGCGAGCGATCACGCCCGGGACTACCTGGTCGACGTACTGCACTCGGCCGGTTTTTCGGTGCAGATCCAGCGCGCGGTCGGGGCATCCAGCACCGAGGGCGTTGCGGCCTTGGGTCGGGTGGACAACATCGTCGCGACCCTGCCCGGGCGGGACCCGACCGGCAGCGTCGTGCTCGCCGCGCACTATGACTCGGTCGCGGCCGGCCCGGGTGCCTCCGACGACGGGGCCGCGATCGCCGCGATGCTGGAGACAGTGCGCGCGCTGCGCGATGGTGATCAACTGCGCAACGACCTGGTGCTGCTGATCACCGATGGCGAGGAGAACGGCCTGCTCGGCGCTGCCGCCTTTGCCGACCACCACCCGCTGACCCGGCAGCGGGTGGTCGTGCTCAACTGGGAGGCCCGTGGGGTCAGTGGCCCTTCGTTGATGTTCGAGACCTCGCGGGACAACGCGGCACTGGTCGACGTGTTCGCCGGGGCAGCACCGCACCCACACGGGGATTCCTCGCTGATCGAGTTCTACCGGCTGCTGCCCAACAACACCGACTTCACCGAGTTCGCCGGGGCTGGACTGCCTGGCATGAACTTCGCCTACATCGAGGGCGCGGCGCGCTACCACACCCCAGGCGACAGCATCGCCAACCTCGACCCGGCCAGCCTGCAGCACCATGGCGCGAACATGCTCGGGCTCACCCGTGCCCTGGGAAACAGCGATCTGGCCACCCTGACCGCCGACCACGATGTGATCTTCTTCCGTGTCCTCGGACTGGTGATCATCTATTCGACCGCTCTGGTGTGGCCGCTGGCGCTGCTCGTCGTGATCGTGCTCGCTGGTTTGGTCACGTTGGCCCGGCGCCGGCGGCTGCTGAGCATTCCACGGCTGCTGCTCAGCGCCGTCTCAGTAGTGTTGCCGCTGGCTGCCGCTGCTGTTGCGACCCAGGGCCTGTGGTGGGTCTTGGTACAGCTGCGACCCGACTATGCCGACAACCCGTTCCTCTATCACCCGCAGCTCTACCAGTTGGCCGCCGCCGGGCTGGCCGCGCTCGCGGTGCTGGCCTGGTATCTGTTGCTGCGACGCCGGCTCGATCCGGCTGCGCTAGCTTGCGGCCCGCTGGTCTGGTTAGCGCTGCTGAGCGTATCCAGCGCCTGGGTCGCACCAGCAACATCGCACCTGGTCGCGTTGCCCGCGCTGTTCCTGACCGGTGGCGGGCTGGTCGCCCTGCTCCTACCACGACGTTCGGTGTGGCCGGTGCTCGCGATAACCGCCGGCATCATCCCCTCCGTCGTGCTGCTGATGCCGCTGGGCGTGGCCACCTTCGACGCTGCGGGACTGGCAGGAGGCGGGGCGGCCGCGACGCTACTGGCCCTGTTCGGGCTCACCCTGCTGCCACTAGTCGAGGGGCTCCTCCCACCGGTAGAGCAGCCCCTCGGCAAGCGACGCGCCGTGCTGGTTGCGGTTGCCGGAATGGTCGTGGTGCTCACCCTGACCGGCGCCGGCCTGGCCGTCGACAAGGTCGATGCGGCCCATCCACACACGGCGAACCTGAACTATGTGCTGGATAGCGACACCGGCCGGGCCCGCTGGGTCAGCCAGGATACCGAACCAGCCGAATGGACCCGCAGATATGTCACCGAACGTTCCGAGTCCGCCGTAGTCGGCTTCGAAGATGGTCCGGTGTGGACAGGTCCAGCCGCCACCGTGCCAGTACCCACTCCCGAGGTGACCCTGCGGTCTCGGCAGAGCAACACCGTCGAGTTGCATGTCTCCTCGCCACGCTCCGCCCCGACGGTGGTGCTGCGGGTGGACCACCGCATCGACGAGGTCACCGTCACCGCACCCGGGCTCGCCGCGGCGGCCGTCACCCTGCTAGGCACAGGGCACGGTCGATGGCCCACCGAGGTGCGCTTCAACGACCTGCCGCCCGAGGGCATCGACCTCACGCTGGCCACGACACACCAGGGTCCGCTGCGGATCTCCGTCTATGACCAGACCCACGGGCTGGCCGACGTCCCCGGCTTCCGGCCCCGCCCGCCGACCCTCGAGCCACGGCACTCGGACAGCGACGCCGTTGTCGTGGCGCGGACCTACCAGTTCTGAGTCCGGAAACGCGGGAAATCAGTTGCCCACCCCGGCATGTCGGACCACGCTGTACGTCACGATGACGGCAGGTGCCCGCCGCGCGGGCACCCAACCGTAGGGAAGCACCGGGAGAAGGCAAGAGGCCATGGCTGCCATTGATGTGCAGCTCAACGTGACCTCACACTCCGCCATCCGGCCGGCTGATTCTGCTTCTGGGTGGTGCCCCCAAGGAGCTCTTCCGATGCCCAGCACGACCGGCTGCCCGTACGGCGCAACCGTTTCGATGACACTGCCAGGTGCCCTGATCAACCCGGTACCCGCCGGCGTCGACGCCACTTCGACGACGAACCAGACGACGAACCACCAGCCCGCCAGCGCACCGCTGCTGCCCCGCCACCCGATGACGATGACGATCCGATCGACGGGCCGATGGTCGACCTGGGACGTGGCACAGCAGGGCCCGACACCCCACCCGGATTGGCTGGTCATCGAGCTCGTCGCGGTCGATACCGAGCTCGGTGTGCTCAAGACCGGCAAAGAAGCCGACGTGCACCTGGTGGAGCGCGCAGTACCGGGCACGTCTCGATCGTGCCTGCTCGCCGCTAAGCGCTACCGCACCGCCGAGCACCGGATGTTTCACCGCGACGCCGCCTACATCGAGGGTCGACGGGTGCGTCGCTCCCGGGAGGCGCGGGCGATGGCGCGGCGCACTGCCTTCGGCCGCGATCTGCTGGCCGGGCAGTGGGCAGCTGCGGAGTTCAGTGCGCTCTGCAGGCTGTGGCGCCTCGGGGCGCCGGTGCCCTACCCGGCGCAGCTACTCGGCACCGAACTACTGCTGGAGTACCTCGCCGAGGAGGACGGCCAGGCGGCTCCCCGGCTGGCGCAGTTGCGGCCCGATCCCGCAGCGCTTCGCACGTTGTGGGACCAGCTCATCGACGCCTGGTGTTACTCGCCGACGAGGGCTTGGCGCACGGCGACCTGTCCCCGTTCAACCTGCTGGTGCACCGCGGACGATTGGTGCTCATCGACCTGCCACAGGTGGTGGACATCGTCGCCAACCCGCAGGGCCCGGCGTTCCTCGCGCGGGACATCCGGATCGTGACCGACTGGTTCACCGCCCACGGGCTGCCCCGGCAGGCAACGCGCGCGCTGGCGCGCGTTGCTCGTGAGTGGCAATGAGTGCTGGAACACTGTTACTCGCTCACGAGGGTCACCACTGGCCCGACCACGACGATCGCGGGCGGGCGGATCCCACTACGAGCGACATCTGCCGCGACGTTCGCCAGCGTGGACCACACCGTCTGCTGGCTGCGCAGGGTGCCGTCAGCGATCACGGCGACCGGGGTATCCGGCGCCCGGCCGTGGGTGACCAGCGCGTCGGCGAACGCACCGATCCGCTCGACCGCCATGAGCAGGATCAGGGTGCCACGCAGCCGCCCGAGCGCCGGCCAGTCGACCAGCGACGCGGGATCGTCCGGCGCCGCATGGCCGGACACGACGACGAACTCGTGGGCGACGCCGCGGTGGGTGACCGGTATACCCGCCGCAGCGGGGACTGAGATGGCGCTGGTGACGCCGGGTACCACGGTGACCGGCACTCCGGCGGCCGCGCAGGCCAGCAACTCCTCGAAACCCCGCCCGAAGACGTAGGGATCGCCACCCTTGAGCCGGACCACGAACCGGCCAGCCCTGGCATGTTCGATGAGCTGCGCGTTGATCTGTTCCTGGGCCATCGCGCGGCCGTAGGGCACTTTCGCGGCGTCGATCACCGTGACATGCCCGCCGAGTTCGTCAAGCAGCTCGCGAGGAGCGAGCCGGTCGGCCACGACAACATCGGCGCGGGCCAGCAATCGCCGGCCGCGCACGGTGATCAGGTCAGGGTCACCCGGTCCCGCGCCGATCAATGCCACGCCGGGGGTGGCGACGTGGTCTTCGGCGTCCGGAGCGTCATCTACTACCCCGGTGCGCAGGGCTTCGATCAGCGCATCCCGGACAGCGGCGGAACGGCGTGGGCGTCGCCCGGCAAGAACGCCGACGAGTAACCCTTCGTGCTCGCCGGTAGCCGCCGTGACCGCGCTGCCACCGGTCGAATCATCGGCCCGCACGCAGAACACGCGTCGCCGCTGCGCCTCGGCGGCCACCGCGGCATTGACCACGGGGGCGGAGCTGCAAGCCAGCGCATACCAGGCACCGTCGAGGTCTCCATTGGCGTAGTCCCGGACGACCCAGCGCAGTTCGCCCGCCCTGGCCATCGACTCCACCGCCGGGGTGGCCTCGGGGGCCACCAGCAGCACGTCGGCGCCGGCCGCGATCAGTCGCGGCAGCCGGCGTTGGGCGACCGTGCCCGCGCCCACCACGACCACTAAACGCCCGGCCAGGTCCAATCCGACCAGGTACGGCTTCACCGGGCCTGCTCCCAGTACAGCAGCGCGTTCACCGCCGCCGCAGCGACCGCGGCGCCGCCCTTGGCGCTGCGGTTGGACAGTGCCGGCAGACCTGATTCCCGCAGGACTGCCTTGGCCTTGGCAGCGTCGACGAAACCCACCGGCAACCCGATCACCAGCGCAGGGCGCACCAGACCTTCCGCGGCCAGCCGGATCAGTTCACGCAGCGCCGTCGGCGCATTGCCCACGGCCCATACCGCTCCCTCACAGTGTTCAGCCGCGGCCGCCCGGATTCCCGCCGCGGTCCGGGTCAGCCCCTCGGGTGGGTCACCGGCCCAGTCCAACGCGACCACACAATGCCGCGATGTGATCCCGGCAGCAAGCATCCGGACATCAACCACCAGCGGAGTTCCTGCAGCTAGCGCCTGTTGTCCGACCCGCAGCGCCTCCTCATCGCAGACCAAGTCAGTGGCATAGTCGAGGTCCGCGCTGGTGTGGATCACCCGCTCAATCACTGCACGGGTGCACGGCGGGAGTTCCTCGGTGTTCACTTTCGATCGCAGGATCCGGTATGACTCGATCTCGATCGGGTGTTGGGCCCGCGTCACATCATCCCCTCTCTGCTCCTAGGCAGATTGTCGCCACACTAGGTGCAAGGCCGAACGGAGACCGCCGATGAGCGTTGAAGATCACGACGATGAACTGGCCACCCAGTACGTGCTCGCCCGGCGCCTGCGTCCCGATCTCGACGGACCCAAGCTCGCCGAGCTGATAATGTCGAGACTCAACGAGGAACAGTTGCTCCGCTACGCCGAAGATGCCCTCGCCTGGGCACCGCACCCGGCCGATCGCCAGGAACTTGCGCTGCGCTACGTGTTGAATTTCGTGCTTGCCATGGAAACCGACCCAGACGAGTAGTTCGGGCTCGCGTAGCGCATACAGGTCGGGCAATATACATCCATGAGGGGACATTCTTCGATTGATCAATCTCACTCAGGGTATTCGACAGTGGAGCCCTGTGAGCAACCAGTAACGGCGCGTCGACCGCTGTGTCGGCGGCTCTCACTCGCAATGGTCACCGCAGCCGTCGCCGTTGGGCCGATGGCATGCGGGTACCAGGGCCTGACCCTGCCGGCCCAAACCGCGATCACTCTGCGGGGCCAGGGCGCGCTCACGGAGCCCAATCCCATGTCCGGCGCCATGACTTACAACCCGGAATTGGCGCCGCCCGGCGCGCGGATGGCGGTCACCATGATCCCGTCAGGAACGTCCACCAACGTGGAGCTCACCGTCAACGGGCTGCAGCCCAACCGGGGCTATGCGGTGCACGCGCACGAGAACCTTTGTAGTGACAACCCCGAGTTCGCGGGAGGGCATTACCAAAACCGCGTCGATCCGGCCGCCACGCGGACACAACCATCGACAAACCCCGAATACGCCAACCCGAACAACGAAGTCTGGCTGGACCTGCGCACTGATGCAGCCGGCTCAGGCACGAGGCAGGTGACGGTGCCCTTCGTCTTCACCGACCGGGGACCGGGATCGGTCGTGATTCACGAAGCGGAGCAGACCGCTACCGGCCCGGACCAGGCAGGCGAGGCGGGTGCCCGGATCGCGTGTCTGAGCCTGGCCGCCGATCGGCCGCAGGACAATACTCTGCTGGACTAGGAGGACTGGCCACCTCGTATGGGGTCCCGGCAGATGGGATGGCCTGATGCGACCGGCTACGGGGCTGATCTCGTTCGTTGGCGCCGGACCCGGCGCGGCAGATCTGATCACCCTGCGTGGGGCGCATCGGCTCGCGACCGCCGACGTGGTGGTCTGGGCGTCGTCCCTGGTGCCAGCTGCAGTACTCGAGCACTGCGGCGAAGGTGTCGAGCTGCGGGACTCGGCAGGGATGACGCTGGAGGATGTTCTCGCGGTGTACGAGGCGCACCCGGATGCGGCGATCGTGCGGCTGCATTCCGGGGACGTCTCGCTGTACTCCGCGCTGACCGAGCAGATTGCCTGGTGCGCTGACCACGAGCGCACCTTCGAGATCGTGCCCGGGGTAGGTTCACTCGCCGCCGCCGCGGCTAGTGCCGGAGTCGAGCTCACCGTGCCGGGAGTGGCGCAGAGCGCGGTACTCACCCGGCTCGGCGGCGGCCGGACGGCGAGGTCGATGCCCATTGGCCACAGCGTTGCCGACTTCGCCATTCATGGCACCACAATGGCCATCTACCTGTCCGCGGCACGACCCGCCACGCTCCGCGAGGAGCTCCTGGCCGGCTACCCGCCGCAGACTCCCGCGATCATCGTCGCGAAAGCCAGCTGGCCGGACGAAACTGTGATCACCACCACGGTGGACGGTCTGGCCGACGCGCTGGCCGGGTCTGGAATCCGTACCGTGGCCCTGGTGCTGGTGGGGCCGGCGCTGTCCGGCGCAGGAGGCCGTAGCCGCCTCTATGACCCCATGTACTCGCACGGCTGCCGCCGCCGATCGGTGCCCGGTAGCACCACAGGGCGGGCTATCCCCGCTGACAAGAGAAGGCTGCCATGACCGCCGACGTGCTTGTTCCCGCGGAGGCGGCGTGATGACCGGCACGCTCACCGTCGTCGGGCTGGGACCGGGTGGGGCCGCGCACCGCACCCACGCCGCTGAGGACGCCGTCCGGAATGCGCAGGTCGTCTTTGGGTACCACGCTTACCTGGCCGCGTGCGCCGACCTCATCGGCCCGCATCAGAGTCTGGTGCCAAGCGGGATCGGAGCCGAGTGGGCGCGCGCTCAGGATGCGGTACGCGTGGCGGCCGGCGGTGCGCAGGTGGCGTTGGTGTCCTCCGGTGACGCCGGGATCTATGGCATGGCGTCGCCGGCGCTGACCACTGCCGCCGCGCTACCTGCGCACCGCCGTCCCGCGGTGCGCGTGGTGCCCGGCATTACCGCCGCCGTCGCTGGCGCAGCGCAGCTCGGCGCTCCCCTGGCCCGCGATTTTGCCTGCCTGACCCTATCTGATGTGCTGGCCCCTTGGGATGCAGTGGAAACGCGGCTGCGCGCGGTGGCCGCCGCCGACCTGGTCCTTGCGCTGTACAACCCGCGCTCGCGCGGGCGATCCTGGCAGCTGCACCGAGCTCGCGATGTCCTTGCCGAGTACCGTCCCGGTGATACTCCGGTCGGTCTGGTCACGGACGCGGGGCGAGATGGCGAGCGCGTGGAGGTCACCACGTTGGCGAGGATGGATCCTGCCGCAGTCGGGATGCACACTGTGGTGATCGTGGGTGCCGCGGGCACCAGCCGGCTCGGTGACTGGCTGGTGACCACCCGGTCACTGCTGGTTACGTGACTGTGCATCTGGTGGGAGCCGGACCAGGCGACCCGCAGTTGCTCACCCGGCGCGGCGCCGCGCTGCTGGCGCGATCCGAACATGTCATCTACGACCGCCCGACGATGGCCGACATCCTGGCGCTCGCCCCGACTGCCATCCGACACTGCGTCGGCAGGCAGGGCGCCATCCCCGCCGCACCGCAGCACGAGATCAACGAGCTGCTCGTGCAGCTCGGCCGGACTGCGGCGTGCGTGGTCCGGCTCAAAGCCGGGGATCCATTCGTGGTGTCTCGCGGTGGCGAGGAGGCGGTGGCTCTCGCCTGCGCGGGGGTGGACGTCGAGGTGGTACCGGGGGTGTCCGCCGCAGTAGCCGCACCGGCGGCGGCCGGGATCCCGGTGATGGTCCGGCAACTGTCCCGCACGCTCACCGTGGTCGCCGGCAATGACGGCGTCGATGAGGTGGACTGGGCTGCCATTGCTCGCCTGGGCGGCACCGTGGTCCTGCTCACCGGACGGGCGGCGCTGCGCCGGGTCATCGTCGCGCTGCGCGCGGGCGGGATGCCCGGTGACACCCCGATCGCTGCGATCAGCGCCGCTACCCGACCCGGGCAGCGCACGGTCCGCGGCACCCTGGATGAGCCGCCGGACCCGCGGCTTGCCCCCCCGCTGACGGTAGTGATCGGCGATGTCGCGCGGTTGGACGTCGCCCGGTTCGATGTCACAGCCAGCGTTACCGGGACAAACCGTGCACATCCCTGACGGTTTCGTCTCTGCTCCCGTCGCGGTCGCCGGTGCGGCGGTGGCGGTGGCCGGGCTGACGATCTGCGTGCGTCGCACTGGACGAGACGGTACCGAGCGGCAACTGCCGCTGGCCGGACTCATCGCGGCATTTTTCCTGGTCATGGGAGCGCCGATCATCCCGGTCGCGGTGGGCACCAGCGGGCATCTACTCGGCGGCACGCTCGCCGTGGCACTGCTCGGACCGTGGCTGGGACCAGTAGTGATCACTGTGGTGACCGTGGCCCAGACGCTGTTCCTGGGTGATGGCGGGGTGTCCGCACTCGGGGTCAACGTGGTGAATCTGGCACTGATGCCAGCCGTAGTGGGCTACCCGCTGCTGCTCGGGCTGCGCCGGGTGCTGCCGCAGCGGCCCGCCGGAATCACCGTGGCCGCCGGCGTGGCCGCGGTGGTGTCGGTGCTCGCCGCGGCAGCGCTGTTCACCGTGGAATATGCACTAGGTGGTGCTGTGGGAGTGCCGCTGCACACCGTCGCCGGCTCGGTGATCGGGGTTTACGCATTGGTCGCGGTGTTCGAGGGTTTGGTCACCGCCGTGGTGGTTCGCTCCCTGCTGGCGCTACGCGCTGACCTTGTACGGGTGGCTCCATGAGTGCGACGCACCAGCCGGGCACCCAACTGCTCATCCTCGCCGACACCCCGGTGCACCGGATGGCACCGCAGTGCAAGGTCGCCGCCACCGCGCTGTTCGTGCTGGTCGTTGCAGCCACTCCAGCCGGCACGTACTGGCCCTATCTGTGGTATCTGCTGCTGCTGTCCATGGTCGCCGCAGTGGCTGCCCTGCCGCCGCTGATCCTGCTGCGGCGGTTGCTAGTCGAGGTGCCGTTCCTGCTGTTCGTGCTGGCTTTGCCGGTTCTGGGCGCACCACCGCAGGTGACGCTGCTCGGGGTCGGTCTGTCGGTGCCTGGGCTGCACGCCGCGGCGGCTATCGCACTGAAGGCGACTTTCGGCCTGTTCACCACCGGGATCCTGGCTGCGACCACGCCACTGCCAGAGATCATCATTGGGCTGGAGCGGTTACGGGTGCCTCGGGTGTTCACCGCGGTCGCGGCGTTCATGGTGCGCTACACCGACGTGCTGCTCGGTGAGCTGGCCAGGATGCGCACCGCCGCCGCCTGCCGGGGCGGGGATCCGCGCTGGCTCTGGCAGGTCCGCGATGTGGCGGCCGGACTCGGCGCGCTGGTGATCCGCAGCTTCGAGCGTGGCGAACGGGTGTACCTCGCGATGGCTTCGCGCGGCTACACCGGGGTGTTGCCTCCCACGCTGACCGGTGCGGCGGCCTCCCGCCTGGCGTGGATGGCAGCGCTTGCCCTGCCGCTGTTGGCTGTGGCAGGGACAGTCCTGGCGTGAGCGAGACCTGCTCGCAGGATCGAGCCACCAGCACCGAGACCGGCTCGCAGGATCGAGCAAACAGGCCAGCCATGCTTGTTGTAGGGCACGGCAGCCGTGACACCGCCGGGGTGAACGAGTTCTGGGCGCTGACCGACACCATCCGCGCCGCCAGTAGTGACCCGATGACCGGTTTTGGTTTCATCGAGCTGGCGTCACCCACCGTCGACGAGGCCATCGACGAGCTGGTGGCGCGCGGCGCCACCGAGATCGTCAGCGTGCCGTTGGTGCTGCTGTCCGCCGGGCACCTCAAAAACGACGGCCCCGCCGCACTGGCTCGGGCCCGGATCCGGCACCCAGGAGTGCACTTCACCTTGGCTCGGGACCTGGGTATTGAACCGAAGGTCCTGGAGGTGGCTGCGGACCGGATCCGGGACGCAGCCGGTGACGCCGCCCCGGACAAGCTGGGGGTGGCACTGATCGGGCGTGGATCCAGCGATCCGGACGCCTGCGCGGACCTGTGGAAGGTCAGCCGGTTGCTCGCCGACGGTCGCGGGCTGGGCACCGTCGAGCCCGGGTTCGTCTCGGTCGCGATGCCATCGGTACCCGCGGCACTGGAGCGACTGCGGCTGCTCGGCGCGGGGACCGCCGTGGTGGCGCCATTTTTCTTGTTCCCTGGTGTGCTACGGGACCGTATCTACGCTGAGGCGGCCCAATGGGCTCAAGACCATCCCGACGTCGAGGTTCGCAACGCCGGTCACTTGGGACCCGACCTGCGGCTGGCCCAGCTGGTACTGCAGCGGTACCGGGAGGCGCGGGACGGCGATGTGCGGATGAACTGCGACCTGTGCGCTTACCGGGTCCAGCTGCCCGGATATGAGTCCAAAGTGGGTATGCCGATCTCGCTGACCCCACATGGCGACGGTCCGGCCGCCGGCCGGCGACGGGCTCGCCGGGCCACCCGCGCGCCCGCTCCCGCACCACAGATCCGTCGCGGGCGTTTCACCGGCTCGTCGCGACCACCTGGTGGCTTGGCGGCGATCGAAGTGCAAGATCTTGATTTCAGCTATCCGGACGGTCGGCAGGTGCTGTCCAGGGTGTCGATACGCGTCGAGCCCGGGGAACGGGTCGCCCTGCTCGGTCCCAACGGTGCAGGCAAAACGTCGCTGGTGCTGCAGCTCAACGGGGTACTCACGCCGTCGGCGGGCTCAGTATCGGTCGGCGATCTGCAGGTGGGGCGGCGGACCCTGGCCGAAGTCCGCAGGCGAGTCGGCGTGGTCTTCCAGGACCCGGATGACCAGCTGTTCAGCCCCACCATCGGGCGTGATGTCGCCTTTGGACCGGCCCATCTGGGATTGTCCGGTGACGAGTTGCAGGCCCGGGTCAGCGAGGCGCTGTCCTATGTCGGTCTAGCAGATGCGGCCGATCGGCCACCGCACCGGTTATCGCAGGGCGAGCGGCGGCGCGCCGCGGTCGCCACGGTGCTGGCCATGCATCCCGAGGTGCTGGTGCTCGACGAGCCCACTGCCAACCTCGATCCGGCGGCCCGGCGCGAGTTCGCTGATTTGATCAAACGGCTCGGGATGACGACACTGCTGGTCACCCACGACCTGCCCTATGCGTTGGAGCTGTGCCCGCGCGCGCTGGTGATCGACCACGGGCAGATCGTCGCCGATGGACCCACCCGGGAATTGCTCGCCGACACCGGCTTCATGAGCG
>JALZCO010000067.1 GCA_030863015.1 Actinomycetota bacterium | reverse complement strand
CCCCGGTGGTGCGACGGTGGACCCCAAGGGGGCCAGCAGCGCGGCCACCATGTCCTTGGTGGAGGTCTTGCCCGACGATCCAGTCAGGCCCACAACGTGCAGGCCGGTCTGACTCAACGTGTCCACCACGGCACGTGCCAGGCGGGCCAGCCCAGCCAGTACCGCCGCGCCGGCACCATCGATATCTGCGGCCAGCGCGTAGGGCACCGAACGCGCATCATTGGCTGACGGGGTCAGCACCGCGGGTACACCGACAGGCCGCCCGGCGAGTACCCCGACAGCGCCCGCAGCCACCGCGGCCGCGGCGAACTCGTGCCCGTCGACCTTCTCGCCGGGCAACGCGACGAACAACCCGCCCGGCCCCACTCGGCGGGAGTCGAACTCGACGCTGCCGGAAACCACCTCGGCGCCGTCGCAGCGGTGCACCACGCCACCGACCACGCTAGCCACCTCGGCCAGAGTCAGTGGAATCACCGCGCACTCCGGTCTGCCAGGGCGGCAGCGAGCACCTCGACATCGGAGAACGGGTAGGTGACGCCCTGCACCTGCTGGCCAGTCTCGTGGCCCTTGCCCGCGACGATCACCGCGTCGCCAGGGCCGGCCCGGGTGACGGCGTGCGCGATCGCCTCGGCCCGGTCGGCGATCTCCACTACCTCGGCCGGACCGGTGCGGGCGCCGGTGAGCACCGCCGCCCGGATCACGGCGGGGTCCTCAGAGCGCGGGTTGTCGTCAGTGATCACGAGCAGGTCCGCGTGGCGAGCCGCCTCGGCGCCCATCAGCAGCCGCTTGCCGGCGTCCCGATCCCCACCACAACCGAGCACCACCAGCAGCCGACCTGGAACCTGGGCGCGCACCGCATCGAGCAAGGCCGTGACGGCAGCCGGTTTGTGCGCGTAGTCCACCACCGCGAGGAAACCCTGACCGGCGTCTACCCGCTGCATCCGGCCGGGCACCTCGGCAGTGGCGACCCCCTGCAGCACTACCCGAGGGTCAACGCCCACGGCATGCGCGGCAGCTAGCGCGACCAACGCGTTGGTGACGTTGAACGGGCCCGGCAACCGCACCGTTGCACGCTGGTCGAACCCACCCGGACCCAGGACCTGGAATGACTGGCTGCCAGACCGGTGGGCCACGACGTCGGCCGCGTGCCACGTCGCCTGGCCGGTCAAGGACACCGTCGTGGTCTTGCTGGTCACCAGCCGCTGTCCCCAGGCATCGTCGATGCAGACCACCTCGGCGCCGGCCCGCCCGTCAAACAGCCTCGACTTGGCGGCGAAATAACCCTCGAGATCGGTATGGAAGTCCAGATGGTCCTGGGACAGGTTGGTGAACGCGCCGACCGCAAAGGTGGTACCCGCGACCCGGCCCAGCGCCAACGCGTGGCTGGAGACCTCCATGGACAGGTGAGTGATGTCTCGCTCGACCATCAGTGCCAGAAGCGCCTGCAGGTCTGGGGCCTCGGGAGTGGTGCCTCCCCCCGTGACCAGCCGCTGCTCCCCGATCCGCAGCGCCACGGTGCCGAGCAGCCCGGTGGCCAGGCCCGCCGCCCGCAACCCCGCCTCGAGGAAGAACGTCGTGGTGGTCTTGCCGGAGGTACCAGTGATACCCAGCACTGCCAGTTGGGTGGAAGGGTTGCCGAAAATGTGGGAGGACAGCGCGCCCAGCACCGACCGTGGGTCCGGGTGCACCAGCACCGGCACGGTAGCACCGGCCAGCGCCGCGCGGTGGGCACCGGCGGGGTCGGTGAGCACCGCGACGGCACCGGCGGTCAGCGCGATGCCGGCGAAATCGGCGCCGTGCGGGCGCCCGGGGCCCAGGCTGGGCAACGCTGCAAAGAGGTCACCGGGGAGAACCTGCTGAGCCCGCAGGGTGATACCCGTGACCAGTGGCTGATCTGCGGGTCCAAGGACGGTCGCGCCAGCCAGCCTGGCGAGCGCGGTCAGCGGGATCGGGGCGGTGTGCGACGGCCGCAGCGGTGTCTCGGTCAACGAGGAAGTCACAGAAGCAGTCACGGTCCGGGGTCGAGTGGAGGTGGTGCTGCAAGCCCAGGCGGTAGGCAACCACCGTCGTGGTGGGCGGGCTCCGTAAGCACGCTAGTCCAGGGTGAGGGTGACTATCGGGCTGGGTCCGGCTGACAGCGGGATCTGGTAGCGCCCGGCCAGGTAGGAGGCGATGTCGTGGAAGAGCGGCGCTGCATTGCCGACCGCCGGATCGTCGAGTGTGATCCCGACCACGAAGCGGGGGGCGTCCGCGGGCAGAATCCCCGCGAAGTTGATCCAGTAGTTGGAGTTGCTGTAGCACCCGCAGGCCGGGTTGACCTGCTGGGCGGTGCCGGTCTTGCCAGCGATCTGATAACCGTCCAGTGCTGCCTGTGGGCTGGTTCCCTGCTGCCCCGGCCGTCCAGGCACGTCCTGCATGACCGCGCGCAGCATATCCCGAACGGTCCGGGCAGTCTCCGGGCTGACCACCCGGACTCCGTCTGGCCGTGGACTCGCGGTCCGGGTGCCGTCCGGGGCGATCTCAGCGCGGACGATGCGCGGCGGGATACGCACGCCGTCGTTGGCAATCGCCTGGTACATGCCGGCCATCTGGAGCACGGTCATCGACAGCCCTTGACCGATGGGCAAGTTGGCGAACGTGCTGCCCGACCACTGCTCACGAGCCGGTACCCGGCCTGCGCTTTCCCCGGGCAGTCCGAGGTCGGTGCGCTGGCCCAGACCCATCCGCTGCAGCATGTCCACGTAACGATCCTCGCCGACACGCTGCGCGACGAGCAGCGTGCCGACATTGGACGAGCGGGCCAGCACCCCAGTGAAGGTGAGATTCAACGTGCCGTGTGACCACGCGTCGGACACCGCCCGGTCGGCGATTCGGAGATGGCCGGGAACTCTCAGCGGAGTATCCGGCTGCAAGACACCGTTCTCGATAGCCGCGGCGACGGTGACCACCTTGTTCACCGAACCGGGTTCAAAGGGTGCCGACACCGCTGGGTTGGCCAGCAGTGCCGGAGTCGCCGCGGCGAGGTTGTTCGGATCGAAAGTGACCTCGTTGGCCATGGCATAGACCTCGCCGGTGTGTGCGTCGAGCACAACGGCACTAGCACCTTTGGCGCGGTACTTCCGCGCAAAGTCACCGAGCATCTGCTGCAGGGTGAACTGCAGGTCAGAATCGAGGGTGAGCTCCAGCCCCGAGCCGGGTACCGGTGGGCGGACACCGCGCTCGCTGCCCGGGATGATCGCATCCGAACCCTCTGCGGTGTCCACCACCCGGCGACCGTCCTGGCCGGCGAGCAGGGTGTCGGCGTAGTTCTCCAGGCCGGCCAATCCGCGCACTTTGCGTTCGTCGGCACGCCAGTTCGCCACACCCAGAACATTGGCTGCAAGCTCCCCACCGGGATACTGCCGGATCTCCCGGTGCTCCGCGCTGACCTCGGGGAATTCCTGCTGGACCGTTCTGGCCTGGGCGGGCTGCACCAACGGCGCCAGCAACACCGTGGTGCGGTCACTGCGCAGCTGGCTGAGGATCTCCTGCTCGGTCACCGGTGGACCGAGCACCTGGGCTATCCGGTAGGCCATCGCCTGCTTGTGCAGGTCTGGATCGGCACCGACCGCGCGCTGCTCGGCAACGATGCGGTTGGGCTGGGCGTAAAGGGCCATCGCCTGCACGCTGAAAGCCAGTGGCGTGCCATTGCGATCGGTGATCGCGCCACGCTCGGCGGGCAGCGTCTGGACCGTGGTGCGTTGGTTAGCGGCTCCCGCCGAGAGCTCCGCCGCCTGCAGGCCCTGGACCTGGACCAGCTTGACGCCGGCGACCGCCAGCGCGACCACAAGCACTACGCGGCCCACCACCAGCCGGTTTCGCAGACTGCCTGCTGATGAGCTCCGGCTGTGTCGACGACGTGAGCGACGCGAACCCATCAGGTACCGCCGGGCGGCGCCGGCGCAGCCGGCGCGGGTGCTGGTGGCTGAGCGGGCGCCGGTGGTGGCTCAGCGGGCACCGGGGCTGCTGCCGGTGGCTGAGCGGGTAAGGCTGCTGCTGCCGGCACGGGCGCCGGCGGCGGGGCAGGCGCGGTGGCCCGCCGAGGCTGGCCGATCAGCACGACGGAGCCGTCCGGGCGGACCACCAGCTGGGCCGGATCCCCGGCCGGCACCATGCCCAGCTCCCGAGCGCGGCGAGCCAGCTCAGGGGCGGTCTCCAGATTGGCGACCTCGCGGCTCAAGTTCTCCGAACGCTCCGTGAGGTTCCTGGCACGCTCTTGAGCGCTCTGCAGATGATAGGAATCTGCGGCGGCCGCCGTGGACAACCACAGCGTGGCAACCAGCGCCACCGCCAAGAGCACCATCATCAGCAGCACGAAGTACGCCCGGTAGGGGTCAACGCTGTGGTGGTCATCACTGTGTCGGCCACCGTGGGGTGTCCCCGCGCGCTGCGCGCGCCGGGCGTATGCCCGCTGGACCGCTCGAGAACGCACGCGCTGCGTCTCGGTTTCCGGGCGGCGAGCGGGTGCGGTGACCTTGCTGCGCATCGCAGGCATGCTGCGGGGTGGAGCTGTCACGAGGGTGCGATCCGTTCAGCAGCCCGCAGCCGCACCGAGGCCGCCCGGGGGTTGACTTGGGACTCGACCGGGCCAGCCTGCTCGGCGCCGCGGGTCAGCAGGCGCAGCTGAGGTCCGTGACCGGGCAGCTCGACCGGTAGGCCGGGCGGGGTACGCGAGGTGGCCAGCTGCGCCAGTGCCCGTTTGACGATGCGGTCCTCCAGAGAGTGATAGGACATCACCACCAGCCGGCCACCAATCGACAGCGCGTCCAATGCGGCGGGTATCGCCGAACGCAGCGCGGTGAGCTCGCCGTTGACTTCGATACGCAATGCCTGAAAAGTGCGTTTCGCGGGGTGCCCACCGTGCCGCCGGGTGGCCGCCGGGACACTCTGATAGATGATCTCGACCAGCCTGGCGCTGGTGTCGAAGGGCTGCCGCGTCCGCTGCGCCACGATCGCGGCGGCGATTCGGCTGGCGAAGCGCTCCTCCCCGTAATCCCGCAGCACCCGGGTGAGGTCTGCCTGCGAGTAGCCGTTGAGCACGTCGGCCGCGGTAATTGCCCCGGCGGGATCCATCCGCATGTCCAGCGCGGCGTCACGGGCATAGGAGAAACCGCGCTCGACGGCGTCGAGTTGCAGCGATGACACTCCCAGGT
>JALZCO010000032.1 GCA_030863015.1 Actinomycetota bacterium | reverse complement strand
GTGCATGTCGCCGACCTCGCCGCCGTGCTGCAGCACGTCGGCCCGCCGGCGCACGTGCTGGGCTGGAGTTCCGGCGGCAACACTGCGCTCGCGCTGGCGGCCGAACGGCCGGAGCTGGTCCGGTCATTGATCATCATCGAGGCGCCCTTCCAGGGCTTGCGGCGGCCGACTGGGGTGTTCGCGGCGGACGCGAGGGCGAAGTTCGCGCAGCTGTGTGGCAGGCCGGAGGAGGGGGCTGCCAGTATGTATCGCTGGCTCACCGGCTTGCGCGATGGCACCAACGGGTTCGACGCCCTCCCGGACGCCGACCGCCGGCGACTGCTCATGCACAGCCGCGTGGTACTGGCAGAGATCGATCCGCACCCGTTCGGTGTGCTGGTCGAGTATGTCCCGTTACGAAAGATAGCCGCACTGCCGATGCCGGTGACGTGGCTACTCGGGGCGGAAAGCATGCCCTGGTACAGGCGGTTGCACGCACGCGTCGTCGCGGTCGCACCCAGCATCCGCACCGAGTACATCGCCGGGGCCGGCCACCTGATGCCCATCGAGGCGCCTGAGGCATTCGTCGATGCGGTCCACCGCGCCATCCGCATGGTGGAAGAGCCGGAGTTCGGGACTCCGCCGCCTCAAGGCTGAGCGGAGACGGCCCATGACGGCGGCCCTAACCGCCACGCTCGTAGGTCCTCCGGTTGTGCGCTGCCGTCAACTGGCGGCACTGGTGGTGTAGTGGATTTGATTGGCCCGTAGCAGATCGTCCTCGAAGTCGACCTCGACCGCGGCGAAGCGGGTGATGTCGACGGCGTGCACCCGCAGCCCGTGGATCGCGATCGCGGTCTCGATGCCACGCTCGAAGTAGTCCGCGTCGGCGCAGCTGCGCAGTTGCTCCACAAGGACCTGTTTGTCGTCGCTGGCCACATAATTGATCCCGACGGCTTCTCCAAGGCCTCCGAGCACCGTCTTGGACAGCTCCCGGAGGTATCCCTGCCCGTCGAGGGTGTACTTCACCTCCTCCTCGCCGACGGAAGCGGTGTTGACGCACACGAAGCTCTGGTCGGCACGCATCCGGGGCAGCACGTGGTCAAGGATGCGCGGATCGAAGACAACGTCGCCGTTGAGCCACAGCACGCCGCCCGGCCGACTGGTGGTGAGAGCCCGCAACAGGCTCTTCGAGGTGTTGGTGTGGTCGTAGTGCGGGTTATAGGCGAACAGCAGGTCTGGGGCCGCCGCCATGACCACGTCGGCCCGGAACCCGACGACGGCGGTGATCGACACCTCGGGCGCGAACACACTGCGCAGGTTGTCGACCTGCTGGCGCAGGATGCAGCGCCCGTCCTGCAAGGGCGTGAGGGGCTTGGGCAGTGGACGGCCTAAGCGGGTGCCCATGCCGGCGGCAAGGATGACGACCTGGATCTGGCTCATGACCCCGCCGCCGTACCGCCGGCCGGCGCGAGACCCCAGTCGCCTCGCTGCGACGGAAAGAACCGATCGATAACCCGTGCCGTGGCGCCGCCGTCATCGAGGTGGCAGAACCGGTCCTGAAACCGCGCATAGGCGTCGTGGTACTGGCCCCGTACCCGCTGCAGATCCGCGATGGCGTCAATGACCTCCCGGCTGGTATGCAACAACGGTCCTGGGGCGTGCATGTGGAAGTCGAAGTAGAAACCCCGCAGGGTGTCCCGGTAATGCGCCAGGTCGTAGGTGTAGAACAGCAGCGGCTTACCGGTGACGGCGAAGTCGAACATCGTCGAGGAGTAATCCGTCACCATGACATCGGCGGCCAGGTACAAGTCGCTGATGTCGGGGTGTGAGGATACGTCGCGCACACTGGTGCCATTGACCCGTCCGAGCCAGCCGGAGATCAGGAAGTGCAGGCGCAACAGCAGGACGTGGTCTTCGCCCAGCCGGTCGGTGAACTCGTCCAGGTCCAGGTGCAGAGTGAAATCCTGGTTCCCGTTCTCGTCGAGCAGGTCGTCGCGCCAGGTCGGGGTGTACAACACCACCGTCCTGCCGTCCGGGATCCCCAGTTCACGGCGGACCCGGGCACGAACCTCGTCGCGATACGGCGCGCTCAGCACGTCATTGCGAGGATATCCCGTCTCGGCCACCTCACCAGTGAACCCGAACGCACTACGGAGTAGTCCAGTGCTGGCACGGTTGGGCGACAGCAGGTAGTCCCAGCGCCGCACATCGCGGGTGAGGTACTCCACCCAACCGGGTGGCGCCCACAGGGAGTCGAAATGGATGTGCTTGAGGGGAGTGCCGTGCCAAGTCTGCAGGTACACCGCTGCTGGGGCCTTCTCCCACTCCAACCCGATGTGGGTGTTGGACACCACCACGTCGGCCGACTCCAGCGCCTGAAGGCACTGCTCACTGCCAAACGGCACAGTCTCAACTCCGGCCGGGAAGCCGTGCTGATGCAGTGGATCAGCCAACCAGATGGAAGTGACTTCCTGGCCGCGCCCAGCCAACGCCTCATAGATAGCCCGCGGGTTGTCCGAGTACCGACCCCCGAAGCTGTTGTAGACGATCCTCATCCCACACCTCTCCGCCACCCGGTATCCCATAGGGCCCGCGCCGTTATTCTCACTGTCCCGGCGAGCCCGGGCCCGAGCACGGGAACGTCGAGATAGGTCCGTTTTCGTACTCGCTATGCAGGCAACTGATCCTCAGTCTGTGCCCAACCAGCGAGATTCGCTACTGGGCGCGCTTGCACCGCATGGCCAACCGGTCGAACGCCGGGTGAAGGTGGTCGTTAGCGCCGATGCCGGGGCCTCAGCAGCGCCCAGGCGACCCGGATCGCGGCCAGGCCCCTACACCGTCCCGTCGCGTCCGAAGCTTCAGGCAGCACTGCGTTGCCTGCTCAGAAACTCGGTGCGCGCGGCGATGGCAGTGTCGACGACGTCGGAGAAGAGCCCGTCCACGCCGAGTGTGTAGAACTGCTGGTACTCGGCGAAGGCATTTCCATACGCGTTCGGGTCGCTCGAGCTGCGCTCTTCAGCGGGCAGGAAACGGTTCTCGTTGCGGAACGTGAACGGGTGGACCAGCAGTCCGATGGCGTGGGCGTCGTGGACCAATGGGGTTGGGGGTTGGGAGAACTCCGCCGCGTCGCGGGGAACGATCCGATCCTTGGCTGGCCCGATTCCGGCGGCGTAGCCAGCGATCCCGGCCAGCCCGGCCGGGGTGACCATATCGCTGTAGGTGCGCTTGTCCCCGACGGCGACAAAGTCCGCCGGGGCGCCGGTTGAGTTGATCAGTTGGATCATCGGCACCCGCAGCTGGCCGTGCAGCGCCTGCAAAGTACTGACCTCGAAGGACTGCACGAACACCGGCGCTGCTGGCTCGTTGAGCCCAGCTCGGCTCAGCGCGTCCACCAGCTGAGGCTCCAGCGGCAGGCTGATGGAGCGGAAGTAACTGGGGTGCTTGATCTCCGGGTAAATGCCGATCTGGCGGCCCAGCTCCGTGGACAGCTGCTCACGCAGGGCGATGATCTCGTCGAAGGTCGGTATCTGGCAGCGACGGTTGTAAAGCGTATTGCGTTGGCGGACCCCGGGCATGCGTTCCACCGCACGCAGTGTCTTCAGCTCGGCCACCGTGAAATCCTCGATGAACCACCCGCTCAGCTGCTTACCGTCGATCACCTTGGTGGTCTTGCGATCGGTGAAGTTCGGGTGCTGCACGACGTCGGTGGTTTGACTGATTTCCGGCTCGTGCCGGGCGACCAGCACGCCGTCTTTCGTGGAGACTAGGTCAGGCTCGATGAACTCCGCATCCAGGCGTGCCGCCAGCTCGTAGGAGGCCAGCGTGTGCTCGGGTCGATACCCCGCTGCGCCCCGATGCCCGATCACCAGCGGAGCCGTGCTGGGGCGACCAATGGTTTCGGACACGTGGGATACTAAGGAGCCCATCGTCGCCGTGCGCGTGATCACTGCACCCATGCTTGCCGGGGTAGACCACAAAAAGACCAAGATCGGAAGACGGCGACGGAACCGCCGGGTGAACGCTGAGAAAGCAAGCCCACTGAAGCGCTCAGTGGGGTCGACGCCCGCTGGAGAACACCTCTGGTATGGCAGGCATCCTCGTATCAGCCGTGGCTGTACCTTTTTTTGCCGGCGACTGCGGCCTGGCTCTGTTCGCGCTGATTATAGGGGCTTGATGGTGCTTTGATCCCGTAGCCGGAACACGGCAGGTGCCAGTGCGACGGTGACATGGCGAAGGCCACGAAGAGCACCAAGGAGTTCGGCGACAAGAGCTTTCTGCGGCGGCTGACGCTGGCCACGGCGTGGGGCGAGGGCCTCGACGGGTCGACCTTGGGGTGCTCAGCGCGGTGTTGGTGCCGCTGTCGGCGGAGCTCGGGATCTCGCCGGTGTGGGCTGGCTTGATCGAGGAGTCGTCGCTGATCGGCATCTTCTTCGGCGCGCATGGCCGGCACGATTTTCGCCAACAGCATTCCGTTCATCGGGGCGATCGCCGGCATGCTGACGATAGAGCTGATCGGGCGCCGCAAGCAGCTGATCGGCCCATTCTGAGTCATGGCAGTGGCGTTACCGGTAATCGGGCTGTGGATCGGGTGCGCCGCCGATGGCGCTGGTCAGTGCCTACCGTCTTCGCATTCTTCAACGCCGTAACCGGCAACCTCACCGCCGTGTACCCGATCGAGGTGTTTCCGACCGACGTGCGGGCCACCGGGGTGGCATCGCTAACGCGTTCAGCCGGATCGGGGCTGCGGTGGACACGTCCTGCTCCCGGTCGGGAGCGAAGCCATCGACCTGCCGTGGTGCATGGTGACCGCAGCGGCGTTGTGCGTGATCGGCGCCGGGTGTCCCAGCTGCTTGCCCCGGAGATCACCGGCAAGTCGCTGAGTCACACTGGCGTGGTCGCCCCGCTCGTGCCGGGGATAGCCCCGGCCTAGGGTTGCGCCTCCGGTCACCCGGGTCGACCGCTGGCAGCGGGCAGTGAGACATCGACCTGGGCAGCACGGGTC
>JALZCO010000006.1 GCA_030863015.1 Actinomycetota bacterium | reverse complement strand
CCCATGGGGAGTCCAGGGCAACAGCTCGTCGACCGCCTGCTTGACCGGCGCAGGCATGGCGCGCTGGCCGCATAGTCGAGGTTGATGTAGCGCCGCCACCCGCCAATCACCAGTGGTACCTCGGCCTCCGATCCGATCAAGGTCAGATCACTGTGCCTGCCTACCGTTACCACGCCATTTCGGGGATCCTCCGAGGACGTACTGCCCCTTCACGTCTCGGAGAATGGCGACGCCATTGTCCTTACTGGGCCTGTGTGGACCGCCATCGATGCCCGGCTACGGCAGGCATCGCAAGGGCAAGGTCTTGTGCTGGTGGGCGATCTGGGTGATCAGGAGATTGGTGAATTCTTCCGCGGCGTCGGCGTCGAATTGTTCATAGCGGTAACGGGTGACCAGTGCAAGTCGCTGCCCGTTGGTGGCGACGCCGATAGCGACGCTGCAGGCGGGATCGCACGGCGGGGAAAACCACACCTCCAGTGGTTTCGAGTCTGGTCTGGCAGTGAGGGTGGGTGGCTCGGGGATGCGGCCCAGGTTCGACAGCATGGCGGTGTCGACGAGCCGATCACCGGTCAGGTGTATCAGCCTGGGCACTGCACGCTTGACCGTCAGCGGTGCTCTCTTGGTGCCTTCGAGAAGGTCATACAAGCCATAGGCGCGATCGTTTCTTCGCCTCCTATAGGTCTGCTTGGCCACAGCAGCAACCGCAGTTGGTAGATCGACTCGATCGCTCGGGGCGGTGGAAACGCTGACCATCGACGTGAGGTTGCTGACGACTTCCCATAAGCGGTCAGCGGGGCGGACATTGACTGGCATCTGGACTCCAACCCGACCCGTTGAGGCGCCGTGCTTGGTATTCCAGGACTGCACAGTGAGGTGCAGTGCGGCGAGCAGGACGTCGTTGACCGTCGTGCCCGGGGCCCGCCGCACCAGCTCCGGTGTGGTGGCCTCGCCGATGTCGAGGGTACGAAAGACGAAGCCGGAATCACCACGGCCGGTGTCGCCGACGACTGCGATCCGGCTCGGCGGATCGAGCGCCTCGCGTAGTCGCCGCAGTCCTTCCAGGCGCCGCGCCCACTTCTCGCTCCGGGTCTTGGGGGCCAGACACGGCCCGAGGTCGCGGGCTTGGTCCAGCGGTAAGGGGTCAGGTGGGTCCGGCTCACCTCGGTAGGTCCGGGTGATGGTTTGCATTAGGCGTAGCGCACCTACTCCGTCTGCGACGATGTGGCTGGCCGACAGCAGTACCAGATCACCGCTGGGTCGCCGGGCCAGGACAACGCGAAACCCTGGGGTGGTGTCCAGGGCAATGGGCGAGCTGTACAGCTCGGTCCGCAGCTGGTCCAGCGCGGCGCTGTCAGGGCAGTCCGCCACCCGGAACGGGTCCAAATCCACTTCATCGGTGAAGTCCCACTGGTAGGAGGTCTCGCCCTGCGGTGACCGTGTGAGTCGAGCCCGGGCCAGCGGGTGACGTTGGCAGGAGGACAGAACCGCCTGCCGCAGCCGGGTCTCGTCCAGGTGATGGTCAGTGCCCAGCTCGAACTGAACGTTCCACGACGCGCGGGTTTCCTGCAGAAGCAACAGCGATTCGTCCAACATGGTCAACGGCAACGACGACGACTCGCCCTTGCGATGCCCAGTGGCCCAGACGTCCCCCGAACTAGACACGGTAGCCGCGGACCGGTTAGAGCAGACGCCGGGCGCATCGCTGGATTGGCGGCACCGAGGCAGGATCGGTGATCGCGACGCGGCAGTAGGCGTCGCCTCCGCGTCGTAGATCACTTTCTTGGTGCTCTTTGTGGTTTCGGTCCCGGTGATCAATGCAGTTTCCTTGTCCTGGGTTACGTTCGGCGTAGAGACGTTCGCAGCTGGGGGGTTATGCAGATCGGTTCATCGCCCGGAAGAGGCACCACACATCAGACGCTGGTGGACGGAACTCCTAGCTGTCGCCCGTCACAACTGGAATGATCTCCGCAACCGGTCGTCCACCGACCAGTGATCTCTCGAGACGTGCGGCGTGGATGTGCCGCATCGGTCAGAGCGGGTGAACCGCCTGTTGCGGTGACGTATCTTCTCAGCTTGGCCGTGCCGGTCATCCGTCTACGCAATTGTGATCCGACGCATCACATCGGGATGCGAATGGTGACGACGGCGATGTCGTCACGTGGCACGTCAGCCTGGAATTCCAGTACTTCGCTGAGGATGGCGCTGGTCAACCCTTCCGCGGAGTGGACCGAGCGCGCCGCGGCGGCGGCGAGCCTTTCCTCTCCGTAGAAGTCTTTTCCCCTGCGCGCTTCGGTGATGCCGTCGGTGTAGAGCAAAAGCATGTCACCCGGCAGCAGCCTGATCTGTACATCGTGCAGGCGCGGCGCGTCTATGACGCCTAGGACCAATCCTGGTTTCCCGACGGCCTGTAGCGTCCCGTTGGATTGCCGAAGGAGTGGAAGGGGATGCCCCGCACAGCTGACCACGCCGGTCCAGTCGCCGTCAGTCTGCCTCAACCGCAGCAGAAGGACGGTGCAGAATCGGTCGATGTTGTGTTGCCGTAGCACGCCGTTGAGTGTCCAGAGCGCCTTCGAGGGCTCGGCATGCTGCACGGTGGCGGCCCGCAGCGTGTAGCGGACGAGCGCAGTCACGACGGCTGCATCGACGCCCTTGCCGCACACGTCACCTATCGCCACCACCCAGTCGCCGATGCTGACCTGGAAGACATCGTAGAAGTCACCCCCCACCTCGCTACCGTCTCCCGCGGGCCGATACGCCGCCGCGACGTCGAGGTTCGGGATGGCCGGGGGCGTTGGGGGGATCAGCGTCTGCTGCAACGTCCGCGCCAAAGCTGTTGCGCGCGCCTCGGAGTCCTCGGCCCGCTGCTTCGCGCGCAGCAACTCGCGTTCGTACTCCCGGCGCAGCCGAGCGTCGAACACTGCAGTCCGTATCACCATCGGGGCGCCGTGCGGGTCACGCTCGAGAACCGAGTTGACCAGTATCGGCAACCGCGATCCATCAGCGCGGATCATGTCGAACGCGATCTCGTGCGCTTGGCCGTGCATGCTGAGCAACGGAGCGTAGTGAGTCTCGTGGTAGATCCGTCCACCGGCGGACAGCAGCTGCGCGAAACGCATCTGTCCGATCAGCTGTCCGCGGTGGTAGCCGGTCAGCGTCAGGAACGTCTGGTTCACCTTGATGATCGTCCCGTCCGGGGCGGTGGACAGGTAGCCACACGGCGCCCGGTCGTAAAGCTGTTCGGCATCGTCGTCGAGGAGCGCCTCGTAAAAGGCCTCAAGCGCCTCACCGTCGTTGGACGTCATCGCAGCGCGGGCGCCGACCTGCGGACGAACCGATCAATCGCTGCGGCCGTCTCTTCTGGCGCGGAGAGATTAGGGCAGTGCCCGGTGGCGTTCAACAACACCATCGATGCATTCGGCATCCTGTCGCAGACGAACTCGCCGACGGAGACGGGCGCGATGACGTCGTTGGCGCACTGCAGGACGAGCGTCGGCGTCGCCACGGCGGGCAGGTCCTCACGGTTGTCGGAAAGAAACGTGACCCGGGCGAACTGGTGCGCGATAGACGGAACAGTCCGGCAGAAACTCTCAGTCAACTCCTTCTCCAGCTCGGGTCGGTCCGCACGGCCCATGATCACAGGAGCCATCACGCTCGACCATCCAAGGTAGTTGCTCTCCAGCGACTCGAGCATGTCATCGATGTCGTCCCCGCTGAACCCGCCAACGTAATCATCGTCGTTTATATAGCGTGGTGACGGACTGACCAGCACCAACTTGGCGAACAGTTCAGACGCGGCAGCCGCCGCGAGGACACCGATCATCGCCGACACGGAATGCCCAACGAACACCACATCCCGCAGTTCGAGCTCCGTGCAGATCGCGACGACGTCCCCGGCGTAGCCAGACAGGGACGAATAGCGCTGCGGGTCATACACCGACAAATCTGAGTTTCCGCGCCAACGTGGTCAAAACAGCACCACACGGAACTTGTCTTCAAACCGGGGCGCGACGTAGCGCCACATGTTCTGGTCGCAGCCGAAACCGTGCGCGAACAACATCGGTTGCCCGTCCGGCTGCCCCGAGATGTTGATGTTGTGTCGGGTCACAATGCTCACCGTCCCAGGCTACTGAGGGACGAACCACTCAACTCGCGGCGGCTACCGTGAGATCCACCGCTGCAGGCCAAACGTGGACGCGGACGACGGCACCCGGGGGTCACAGGATCTGGACGAGGGCGGTATAAGTTGCTCTCAGGCCACTGCGGAAAGCTGACTATCGTGGACGGCTCCGGGCCAGGTCGGAGAGAACCTCGCGGTTATGGCCGCGTTCCAAGTTCTCGCGACGCCCTGATCGTCCGCTCCCGAACGCCGGATGACCGACGTCGTGGCATGGGCGATACCCACAACCTGCGTCCGGATCGGTGGGCTCACGCTGGCTGCGGACGACAAGGAGAGGTACATGCACCAGCTGCAATATGAGCTCACTCCAACTGCGGACGGCGTGGTCGCGCGCATCCACGCAAGGGGCAGCGCCGTGCTGGCCAGCCCGACGATCAACCGCGGGACAGCGTTCACCATCGAAGAACGCGAGGCTTTGGGGCTGACCGGCCGGTTGCCCACCGCCGTGAGCACATTGGACGGGCAGGTGCGGCGGGTCTATGGCCAGTACCGCGCGCAGACCGATGATCTGCGTCGCTGGGTATATCTGGCCAATCTGCGGGACCGCAACGAGGTGCTGTTCTACCGGCTGCTGTGCGAGCACATCGCGGAGATGCTGCCGGTGGTCTACACACCGACGGTCGGGCTAGCGATCGAGCGGTTCAGCCACGAATTCCGTCGCCCGCGCGGAGTGTTCCTGTCCCTTGACCGGCCCGAGGATGTAGAGGCGTCCTTCCGCAACTGTGACGTGGGCGCCGACGACGTCGACCTGATCGTGGCGACCGACTCGGAGGGCATCCTAGGCATTGGCGACCAAGGCGTGGGCGGCATCGAGATCGCGATCGGCAAGCTCGCGGTCTACACCGCCGCCGCGGGCATCCACCCACACCGGGTGCTCCCAGTGGTGCTGGACACGGGCACCGACAACGTGGCGCTTCTCAACGACGAGACGTACCTGGGTGCCCGACACGCCCGGGTCCGCGACCAGCGCTACGACGATCTCATCGAGGCCTACGTCACCACTGCCACAAAGCTCTTCCCGAACGCGATGCTGCACTGGGAAGACTTCGGGGCCGGCAACGCGCGGCGCATCCTGAACAAGTACGCCGACCAGGTGTGCACCTTCAACGACGATCTGCAGGGCACCGCCGCGGTCGTACTGGCCGCCGCGTTCTCCGCCGTCACGGCGGCGGGGAGCCGGATACGCGACCAGCGGGTGGTCATCCACGGCGCCGGCACCGCCGGACTGGGCATCGCCGACATGATCCGCGATGTCATGATCCGCGAAGGACTGTCCCCAGCCGAGGCCACCGCACGCTTCTACGCCCTGGGCAGCCGAGGCCTGCTGGTCGACGACGCGCCCAACCTGCGCGACTTCCAGGTCCCCTACGCACGGACCGCGACCGAGGTGGCCAGCTGGTCCGCTGGTGCGGGCACCGGAGTAACCCTCGACACCGGGGTCACCCTCGCCAACGTCGTGTCAGCCGTGCGGCCCACCATGCTCATCGGCACCTCGAAGCAAGCCGGCGCGTTCACCGAAGCCATCGTCAAAGACATGGCCGCGCACACCGAGCGGCCGATCATCATGCCACTGTCCAACCCCACGTCGAAGTGCGAAGCGCTGCCCGAGGACCTGATCCGGTGGACAGGCGGCCGGGCGTTGGTCGCCACCGGCAGCCCGTTTCCACCGGTCGCCCACGGCGGGATCACCCATCGCATCGCCCAGGCCAACAACGCCCTGGTCTTCCCCGGACTCGGCCTCGGCGTCACGGTGGCCCGTGCCCGACGGATCAACCAACCGATGATCGCCGCGGCCGCGGACGCCGTTGCCCAGTTGTCGGACGCTACCGCTCCCGGAGCGCCGCTGCTCCCACCGGTCGAGGACCTTCGCACCGTCTCCGCCGCCGTGGCTGTGGCGGTCGCGGTCGCCGCGGCCAAGGAGGGGCTGGCGCAGGTGTCCGTGGACGACCCCGTCCTGCAAGTGCACCAGGCCATGTGGTGGCCCGAGTACCCGATCATCGAACTCGCGGACAGCTGACGCGCACCGGCGTCGTTGCGTTATGCAAAGCGGTTCCGGCCCGCTGGATGAACCTCCGCTGCGGCACCCACTGGTCTAGCGCGTGGGAGTCGGCGGAGCCGAGTCGTTCGCAAGCCGATCCGCTTACGGAGGGAGCTGCTACGCGGGCCGCTGCAGTCCCGACCTGCTCCACCTGCTCATCCCAGAAGCCACGCAGTACCCGGTTTGTCACGGCTCTCCAAGGTGCCTCAGGGAACTGCCTCCCCACTTTGGTGCACGGCGAGGACGCTCTTCGCCTTAAGCGACCGTGCCTCTCCGACCACGCGCATCGCGGCAGAAGAGTGCGTCCGTGCTGCGGCGGGATCGCGGGTACGCCGACACGGACGCGTGACCGGCCCGTTGCACCAGAAAATACCTAGCAGTACTATGCATCGTGCTTCTAGGGTA
>JALZCO010000500.1 GCA_030863015.1 Actinomycetota bacterium | reverse complement strand
GCTCGGGTCCTAGCTCGCCGCGGCGGGAGGCAGCTGGCCGCGGGCGGCGACGTCCAGCGCGGCGGCCGCGGCGGGTGGCAACCGCAATGTGCCGCTGCGCTCCAGTTTCGCCAGCTCCGCTCGTGCCTTCGCGTAGGCCGCGATGCGCTCGGCGTCGTGATCGGAATCCCGGGCCATGGTGAGCAGCTTGATCGCCCGCTGCACCGTGGCGCGCTCAGGTGCAGGGATACCGGCCAGCCGGATACGTTCTGCCGCGTCGCGTGCGGCATGCCAGGCGCGCCACGCTTGCTCGACTGCGGTGGCGAAGCGAGCGTGGTGCGCGGCCGGTGGCTCGGTGTCGGTGTCCAAGGCCTGGGCCTCGGCGAAGGCGTCCACGAATCGGCCGGTGGATGGCACCGCGACATCGGTCAGCGCAGGCAGCCGCAGCACTGCGAGCGGGTCGCATTCGAACTGGCCGTACTCACTGCGCAACTGGGCGAACCGGGTCCGGGTAGCCTGCCAGTCCCGGACCGGCGGGGGAGCAGGCACCGGTGAGGCGGGGGGTGACGGCGCCACTTGCGGCTGCTGCCGCGATCTTGCCCGGCGGCGGTGCACGTGCCGCGCGACGGTGACCGCGCCCACTGCGGACAGCATCAGCGGCCCGACGGTGAACAGCATGGCGACCACTGTCAAGGCGACCACGCCAGCGCCGGCCAGCGCCGTCGCGCACAGCAGCATCAGCAGCGGACCGAATGACCGCCGTGTCACACTCCAACGGTGGTAATAGTGGTACGGCGCTCTGCCCATGGGCGCGTCCTTTCCGGTCTGCCACCTCCTTGATACCCCTTCTGGTCGCCGTGCGGGAGAGTCGCCGCGCCCGCGGATTCCAGCATCCCCAACAGCCGCGATCACCTGCGATGATCGAGGTGGTGAACCCGGTAACCGATCCCGGGTCGACCGTCGGTGGAAGGAGCTGGCACGTGTTCAGGAAGGTGCTGGTCGCCAACCGCGGGGAGATCGCGATCCGGGCGTTTCGCGCAGCCTACGAACTGGGTTGCCAGACGGTGGCGGTGTTCGCCCACGAGGATCGCAACTCCGAACACCGGCTCAAGGCCAACGAGGCCTACGAAATCGGCGAGAAGGGCCATCCGGTTCGGGCCTATCTCTCGGTGGAAGAGATCATCCGGGCGGCCGAGCGAGCCGGGGCCGACGCCGTATACCCCGGTTACGGCTTCCTGTCGGAGAACCCGAAGCTGGCCGTGGCCTGCCGGCTAGCTGGTCTCACCTTCGTCGGGCCACCACCTGCGGTGCTGGCGCTGGCGGGCCACAAGTCGCGGGCGGTGGCTGCGGCGCGCGACGCCGGAGTTCCAGTGTTGCAGTCCGGTGCTCCGTCCGCCGACATCGACGAGCTGATGGCCGCCGCGGACGGGATCGAGTTTCCGATCTTCGTCAAGGCTATTGCCGGTGGCGGTGGGCGTGGCATGCGCAGGGTCACCTCGCCCCGCGGCCTGCGCGATGCGCTGGAGGCTGCCTCCCGCGAGGCTGAATCGGCATTCGGTGACCCGACCGTGTTCCTGGAGCGGGCTGTCATCGACCCCCGGCATGTCGAGGTGCAGGTCCTTGCCGATTCGAGCGGCGAGGTGATTCACCTCTATGAGCGAGACTGCTCGGTGCAGCGGCGCCACCAGAAAGTCGTAGAGATTGCCCCCGCGCCCAACCTGGACCCCGATCTGCGGGCGCGAATCTGTGCCGATGCGGTGGCCTTCGCCCGGCAGATCGGCTACGTCAACGCGGGCACCGTGGAGTTCCTCGTCGACCGCGCGGGCAACCACGTGTTCATCGAGATGAACCCACGCATCCAAGTCGAGCACACCGTGACCGAGGAGATCACCGATATCGACCTGGTCGCCTCCCAGCTGCGAATCGCGGCGGGAGAGACGCTGGCCGACCTGGGGTTGTCCCAGGACGCGATCGTGCCGCACGGCGCCGCGCTGCAATGCCGGATCACCACCGAGGACCCGGCCAACGACTTCCGTCCGGACATCGGAACGGTCACCGCGTACCGCTCCGCCAGCGGCGCCGGAGTTCGGCTGGACGGCGGCACCGTATACCCCGGTGCGCAGATCAGCGCACATTTCGATTCCTTGCTGGTCAAGGTGACGTGCCGGGGACGAGATCTGGGATCTGCCGTGCTGCGGGCGCGGCGCGCGATCGCCGAGTTCCGGATCCGCGGGGTACACACCAACATCCCGTTCCTGCTTGCCCTGCTCGACGAGCCCGACCTCCAGGCGGGCAAGGTCACCACCTCGTTCATCGAGCAGCGGCCGTACCTGCTGACCGCCCGCCAGTCCGCGGACCGCGGCACCCGGTTACTGACCTACCTCGGCGACGTGACGGTGAACCGGCCACACGGCGAGCCCCCCGAGCTGGTCGATCCGACGCTCAAACTCCCGCTGCTCGACCTGGACGCGCCAGCGCCTACCGGATCCCGGCACCAGCTGCTCGCGCTGGGTCCGGAAGGCTTCGCCCACTGGTTGCGGACCCGCGACAGTGTCGGCGTCACCGACACCACCTTCCGCGACGCCCACCAGTCACTACTCGCCACCCGGGTGCGCAGCAAGGACCTCGTTGCGGTGGCGCCCTACGTGGCCCGGATGACCTCGCAACTGCTGTCGTTGGAGTGCTGGGGTGGCGCCACCTACGACGTGGCATTGCGCTTCCTCGCCGAGGACCCGTGGGAGCGGTTGGCCGCTTTGCGCGAGGCGGTGCCTAACCTGTGCCTGCAGATGTTGCTGCGTGGGCGCAACACCGTCGGCTACACCCCCTACCCGACCGAGGTGACCACCGCCTTCGTCGAGCAGGCCGTCGAGACCGGTCTGGACATCTTCCGAATCTTCGACGCGCTCAACGACGTCTCCCAGATGCGCCCGGCCATTGACACGGTGCGCGAAACCGGCCAGGCCATCGCCGAGGTCGCGCTGTGCTACACCGCTGATCTATCCGATCCGGCGGAGAAGCTGTACACGCTGGACTACTACCTGCGGCTGGCAGAACAGATCGTGGCGGCCGGCGCGCACGTGCTGGCGATCAAGGACATGGCCGGCCTGCTCCGTCCGCCCGCCGCCGCCCGGCTGGTGAGCGCGCTGCGCGAGCGGTTCGACCTGCCGGTCCACCTGCACACCCACGACACCGCCGGTGGCCAGCTGGCC
>JALZCO010000499.1 GCA_030863015.1 Actinomycetota bacterium | reverse complement strand
AGTGTCACGTCCGAGTCGCCACCGGCCTCAGCGGTCTCGGTCAGGCTGGTTTCCGGTTCCCCGTACTCCGGCGGCCCCGGCTCCGGGGCGAGCGCAGGCTCGTGGTCGACAACGGCCACCATCGCCGGGCGTAGCACCCGCTCGCCGAGGCGGTAGCCGCGACGCAGCACGGCCGTGACGGTCGGCTGGTGGACGTCCGGGGAGGTGTCGTGATGCACGGCCTCGTGCACGCTCGGGTCGAAGCCGTCCCCGATGGCCCCAAAGGCTTCCAGGCCATGTGCCTGCAGCCCGGCCACCAGCTTGTCCGCGACGGCCTTGAAAGCCCCGGACAGGTCGCCGTGCTCCTGCGCTCGCTCGATGTCGTCGAGCACGGTGAGCAGCTCACTGGCGACCTGCGCCTTGGCCAGGGCGATCGTGAGCTGGCGGTCGCGCTCCACCCTGCGGCGGTAGTTGCTGTACTCAGCGGAGATGCGCTGCAGGTCGGTGGTCCGTTCGTCCAACTGGGTCTGCAACGCATCGAGCTCGGCCGTCGTTGCCGGCACACCGGCGGCCGGTACGCCAGTGTCAACCTCGTCGACCTGGAGGCCGCCACCAGCGGGCTGCTCGCCCGCCGGTGGGACCCGAATCTCACCCGTCACCGGATCGATCCTCCGCTTGTCTCGAATGACGACTCTGGGCTGTTCCTCGCCAGCGGTGCCGTCGCCGGCATCCCGCCACCTCACCTCTTGGCGCTCCCCGGCTCCTCGTCGACGATCTCAGCATCGACGACATCATCGGCGCCTCCCGAGGTGCCCGTCGTCGCAGACGACCCGTCAGGTGCCGCGCCATCGCCAGCCGCCGCAGACGCGGCCTGGTCCTTGTACAGCGCCTGACCTAGCGCCTGGGACTCGGTGGCCAGCTTCTCCATCGCCGCCCGGATCGCCGCGGTGTCGGTGCCCTTGAGCGCAGCCTGGGCCTCACCCAGCGCGGCGTTGACCTGGTCCTTGACGTCAGACGGCAGCTTGTCGTCGTTGTCCTTGATGAACTTCTCGGTCTGGTAGACCAGCGACTCTGCCTGGTTGCGGGTCTCGGCCTCCTCCCGGCGGATCCGGTCCTCCTCGGCGTGCTCCTCGGCGTCGCGCATCATCCGGTCGATGTCTTCCTTGGGCAGCGCGGACCCACCGGTGATGGTCATGGCCTGGCTCTTGCCGGTGCCCATGTCCTTGGCCGACACGTTGACGATGCCGTTGGCGTCGATGTCGAAGGTGACCTCGATCTGCGGCATGCCACGCGGCGCGGGCGGCAGCCCGGTCAGCTCGAACATGCCGAGCTTCTTGTTGTAGGCCGCGATCTCCCGCTCACCCTGGAACACCTGGATCTGCACCGACGGCTGGTTGTCGTCAGCGGTGGTGAAGATCTCCGAGCGCTTGGTGGGGATGGTCGTGTTGCGCTCGATGAGCTTGGTCATCACGCCACCCTTGGTCTCGATACCCAGCGACAGCGGGGTCACATCGAGCAGCAGGACGTCCTTGACCTCGCCCTTGAGCACCCCGGCTTGAAGGGCTGCTCCCACTGCAACTACTTCGTCGGGGTTGACGCCCTTGTTCGGCTCCTTGCCGCCGGTCAGCTCCTTGACCAGGTCCTGCACCGCCGGCATCCGGGTGGAGCCACCGACCAGCACCACGTGATGAATCTGTCCGACCGAGATGCCCGCGTCCTTGATCACGTTGCGGAACGGGGCCCGGCAACGATCCAGCAGGTCGGCAGTGATCCGCTGGAACTCGGCACGCGATAGCGTCTCGTCGAGGAACAGCGGGTTCTTGTCGGAGTCGACGGTGATATAGGGCAGGTTGATCGTCGCGGTGGACTGGCTGGACAGCTCGATCTTGGCCTTCTCGGCGGCCTCACGCAGCCGCTGCATGGCCATCTTGTCCTTCTTCAGGTCGATGCCCTGCGAGGCGCGGAACTTCTCCACCAGCCAGTTGATGATCCGCTCATCCCAGTCGTCCCCACCGAGGTGGTTGTCGCCCGAGGTGGCGCGGACCTCGACCACACCGTCACCGATCTCCAGCAGCGACACGTCGAACGTGCCACCACCGAGGTCGAAGACCAGGATGGTCTGCTCCTTCTCACCCTTGTCCAAACCGTAGGCCAGCGCGGCCGCAGTGGGCTCATTGACGATCCGCAGCACGTTCAAGCCCGCGATCTGACCGGCCTCCTTGGTGGCCTGGCGCTGGGCGTCCTCGAAGTAGGCCGGCACGGTGATCACCGCGTCGGTCACGTCCTCGCCGAGGTAGGACTCGGCATCGCGCTTGAGCTTCATCAGCACCCGGGCGCTGATCTCTTGCGCGGTGTACTTCTTTCCGTCGATCGTGGTTGACCAGTCCGACCCCATGTGCCGCTTGACCGACCGGATGGTGCGGTCCACGTTGGTGACCGCCTGGTTCTTGGCGGACTGACCGACGAGCACCTCGCCGTTCTTGGCGAAGGCAACAACTGAGGGCGTGGTGCGCGAGCCCTCCGAGTTGGCCACCACCGTGGGCTCGCCGCCCTCCAGGACGGCCACGACGGAGTTGGTGGTCCCTAGGTCGATGCCTACCGCACGAGCCATGTGAGCAACCTTTCGAACTTGACTGGGACGTACTCAATTTACCTTGAGTGTATCCGGCTCAACCTATCCGATCGGTCTAACGGTCAGTGCCCCGGCCATGTTCCCCAGCCGGCCCTTAACATCAAGGTGCTCTGAGTCGACCGTGGAGAAGGTATGACGCCTGGACGCACCGAGCGGCGAGTGCTCATCGGCGTCGTGTTGGCCGTCCTCGTGTGGTCGGGTATCGCGCCGGCCGACCGCCTCACCTGGCTGATGGAAGTCGTGTGGGTCGTGGTCGGGCTGCCTGTGGTGCTGTGGGGATGGCGCCGGTTCCCGCTCACCCGGCTGCTCTGCTGGCTGCTGGTGCTCCATGCGTGCGTGCTGCTCTACGGCGGGCACTACACCTACGCGGAAACCCCGCTCGGCGACTGGTTCCGTGACACTTTCACCCTGTCCCGCAACAACTACGATCGGCTCGGTCATTTCGTCCAGGGTTTCGTCCCCGCAATCCTCGTTCGCGAGATCCTGCTGCGACTGACCCCGCTGCGGCCGGGCGGATGGTTGTTCATCCTGGTGACCAGTGTCTGCCTGGCGTTCAGCGCCTGCTTCGAGTTCCTCGAGTGGTGGTCGGCGTTGACGCTGGGCGCGGCGGCCGATGCATTCCTCGCCACCCAGGGCGATGTCTGGGACACGCAATGGGACATGTTGCTGGCCCTGATCGGCGCGATACTCGCGCAGGTGTTGCTTGCCCGCCCGCACGACCACCAGCTCGTTGCCATCCACCATCGCCCACCCCAGGCGACGCCAGCTCAGCCCCAACGCTGAGCCATGTGCTGCACAGCATCAGGCCAGGATGCTGGGCTGGACGGCTTTGGGATTGGCCGCTTGGCGAGGCACCTCACCGAGGATGAAGCCGTGAACGCAGGCCGCGCTTCGCAACCCAGGCCGGAGCACGCGCAGCCCGGTTGACAAATGGCGTTCTGCCTAGCTACTACCCAGTAACCACACGTAGTGTGCGACTAGGAAGTGGAACAGACCCGCTTTGTGGCATGGAACTCGGAGCCCGCCGGGAGGTGGACATCGTGATGGCAGCGCGCCTGGTGATCGGCCTCGGGCTGACCGTCCTGACCCTGGTTCTCGCCGTCCGGCGGGTGCGGTGGCTCTACACCTTGATCCGGTCCGGCCAACCGGTCGCCGGCCGGACCGCAGAGCTGGGCACCCAGCTGCGGACGCAGCTGGTCGAGGTGTTCGGGCAGCGGCGATTGCTGAAGTGGACGATCCCCGGGCTCGCCCACTTCTTCACCTTCTGGGGATTCGTGATCTTGATCACGGTGTACGTCGAGGCATACGGGGCGCTGTTCGACGAGAACTTCACCATCCCGCTGATCGGACGCTGGCCGGTGCTGGGCTTCCTGCAGGATTTCATCGCGCTCGCGGTGCTCGCGTCGATCATCGCCTTCGCGATCATCCGGGTGCAGCAGGCGCCGGAGCGCAGGCAGCGAGCGTCGCGCTTCTACGGCTCGCACACCGGCGGTGCGTGGCTCATCCTGTTCATGATCTTCAATGTGATCTGGACGATGTTCCTGTTCCGCGGGACCGCAGTGAACACCGGCACCTTCCCTTACGACTCCGGTGCGTTCGCCTCGGAGGCGGCGGGCGCGCTGCTGGCACCGCTGGGCACGAGCACCAACGAGGTGTTGGAGACGGTTGGGCTGCTGTTGCACATCGGCGTCATGCTGGCCTTCCTGATCATCGTGCTGCACTCCAAGCACCTGCACATCTTCGTCGCGCCGATCAACGTCTCGGCCAAGCGGATGCCCAAGGCGCTCGGCCCGCTACTGCCGATGGAGTCCGGTGGCAAGGCGATCGACTTTGAAGATCCCGGTGACGACGACGTCTTCGGCCGCGGCAAGATCGAGGACTTCACCTGGAAGGGGATGCTGGATTTCACCACCTGCACCGAGTGCGGTCGCTGCCAGAGCCAGTGCCCAGCGTGGAACACCGGCAAGCCGCTGTCCCCCAAACTCGTGATCATGGACCTGCGGGACCACCTGTTCGCCAAGGCGCCCTACCTCATCGGTGACCAGCCGGTACCGGACCACAGCGATGTCGATGTATTGGCGCTCGCCGAGAATAATGGGCACGTGCCTGAGTCCGGCTTCGGCCGGGTCCCCGGATCGGGACCGGAGCAGGCCAACCGGCCGCTGGTGGGCAGCGCCGAGGTCGGCGGTGTGATCGACCCTGACGTGCTGTGGTCGTGCACCACCTGCGGGGCGTGCGTGGAGCAGTGCCCGGTGGATATCGAGCACGTCGACCATATTGTGGATATGCGCCGCTACCAGGTGCTGATCGAGGCGGAGTTCCCCACCGAGCTGGGCACGCTGTTCCGCAACCTGGAGAACAAGGGCAACCCGTGGGGGCAGAACTCCTCCGCGCGGATGGACTGGGCGAAGGGTCTGGACTTCGAGGTTCCGCAGCTGACCGAGGAGACGCTGCCTGACGATGTGGAGTACCTGTTCTGGATCGGCTGCGCCGGAGCCTTCGACGACAACGCGCGCAAGACCGTGCGGGCCACTGCCGAGCTGCTGCATGTGGCGGGCGTCAACTATGTGGTCCTCGGAGACGGCGAGACCTGCACTGGTGATCCGGCCCGCCGGTCGGGCAACGAGTTCGTGTTCCAGATGCTGGCCCAGCAGAACGTCGAGGTGCTCAACGGGATCTTTTCCGGACGCGCGCCGGGCCGTCGCAAGATCGTGACGACCTGCCCGCACTGCTTCAACACGCTGGGCCGGGAATACCCGCAGCTGGATGGGCACTACGAGGTGGTGCACCATACCCAGCTGCTCAACCAGCTGGTGCGGGACAAGCGGCTGGTGCCGGTGCCTGCCTCAGATGGTGCTGGCGGGCGCGCAGTCACCTACCACGACCCGTGTTATCTGGGCCGGCACAACGAGGTGTACTCACCGCCGCGCGAGCTGGTCGGGGCCTCCGGCGCGCAGCTGACCGAGATGCCGCGGCACGGCGACCGGGCGATGTGCTGCGGTGCGGGTGGTGCGCGGATGTGGATGGAGGAGCGCATCGGCAAGCGGGTCAACCTGGACCGGGTCGACGAGGCGATCGCCACCGAGACCTCCGCGATCGCCACCGGGTGCCCGTTCTGCCGGGTGATGCTGACCGACGGGCTCACCACCCGCGAGGCCGAAGGCACCGCCGGCAACCAAACCGAAGTCCTCGACGTCGCCCAGCTGCTCCTTGCCAGCGTCAAACGCGGTGACCCACCGTCACCGAACGGCTCCGAATAGCGATCCGGGAACTACTTGTCGAGCAGGGCTAGAACGCTGGCGCGCAGCTGAGCGGGCTGTGCACCGGCGGCGGCGATGACCTGCGCGCCGGCGCCCTGCCCCTCCCGCAGTAGTCCCAGCAGGATGTGCTCGGTGCCGATGTAGTTGTGACCGAGGTGGTGCGATTCGCGCAGTGCCAGCTCGAGCACTTTCTTGGAGCGGGGGGTGAAGGGCACGTGCCCACTCGGCGTTTTCTGGCCGCGGCCGGTGAGCTGCTCGACCCCGGCACGGGCAGCGTCCAGCGTGACGCCGGCACCCTGAAGAGCCTGCGCACCGACACCCTCCCCCTCGACCAGCAGGCCCAGCAGAAGGTGCTCAGTCCCGATGTAAGCATGACGTAACTGCCGGGCCTGCTCCTGGGCCAGCACGACCACTCGCCGGGCCGCGGGGGTGAAGCGGGTGAACATTCCGCGTGTGAGGGCGGACTCCACGCCGCCCTTGAACTTACCGATCAGCGAGCGCAACGCAGAGTGTCGTTGCTGGGCCGCCTGCTTGGTCACGCCCAGCGTGGTGCCGATCTGAGACCACGAGCACCCAGCGGCCCGGGCTTCCTGGACGAAGTGATCGAGCAAGCTCTCCCCCAGATCGGCCAGCTCCTGCTGCCGGCGCGCCGCGCTGACCAGCAGCTCGATCGGCTCGGGATTGCTCGCTTGCTCCCGGGTCTGGCTGATGAGTTCATCGAGCGTCATGCCGTCAACTATTGCTTGACGAGCGATTCACGTCAAGCACTTATTGACGGCGCGTCTCGATCCGCTGGAAGTTGAGATAGGCCCGTGACGGCGTGGGCCCACGCTGGCCCTGATAGCGCGAACCCACCCCAGCGCTGCCGTACGGATACTCGGCCGGGCTGGACAGCCGGAAGAGACACAGCTGCCCTATCTTCATGCCCGGCCACAGCGTGATCGGCAGATTGGCCACGTTGGACAACTCCAAGGTGATGTGGCCGATGAACCCGGGATCGATGAAGCCCGCCGTGGAGTGCGTCAACAGGCCGAGACGGCCCAGGCTCGATTTACCTTCAAGCCGCCCTGCTAGATCATCGGGCAGCTTCACCTGCTCGAACGTGGACCCGAGCACGAACTCACCGGGGTGCAAGACGAACGGCTCTTCGCCCTCCGGCTCGACCAGGGACGTCAGCTCATCCTGCTGCTGAGACGGGTCGATGTGGGTGTACTTGGTGTTGACGAACACCCGAAAATAGCGGTCCAGCCGCACGTCGATGCTAGAGGGTTGGAGCATCTTCAGATCGAAAGGGTCGACGCCGAGGCGCCCGGCGTCGATCTCGTCCCTCAGGTCCCGGTCGGACAGCAGCACGCCGACACCCTAGTCGGCATGGCGGGCAGGCCAGCGGCGTCCAGGGAGGATGGGGCTGACCGCGACTCCGCCTGGACCTGCCCGGGGTCTTGCCCGTGCTAGGATCTGCCCTACTGCGGGTGTAGTTCAATGGTAGAATGAGAGCTTCCCAAGCTCTAGACGCGGGTTCGATTCCCGTCACCCGCTCCACCATAAAAGCACTAGTTCAGAGGCATTCTGTTCCTTTGCCATCAGCGGCGTTGAAGGTCCCCGTGCCACACACGTGCCACTAACTCACCGGGACGAGAACACCGGCCAAGCCGTCATCGTCCTCGTCATCATTTCTCGGTCATTCCGTTTCATCGGTGTCGGACTCACCGCGGTGCGCGTCGACCAGGCCGCTGAGTCGATCTGCGATCGCTCGATCCTCGACCGTCGTGGCGTGCTGATAAATCATCGCCGCCCGCGGGCTGTCATGACCCATACGCGTCATCAAATCCCGGAGACTCGCTCCGGGTGCAGCCAAAGCGTTACGGTATGACGCAAATCATGAAATCGCAAATTAGGTGCTCCAATGCCGGCTACCACTTTCGCCCACTTCACCAGGGGGTTGAAGTTACCGCGACGCATGGGACCACCACGGAGCATGGTAAATACCAGCGCGTCGGACGCCGGAGCTACGAAATCCCTCAAATGCGCGATCACATCCGGCCGGATCGCTGTTGGCACTGTCACCGTCCGTGCGCCCGCCCGCGACTTGGGTGGCGTACGAACGAGGCCCCGTCCAACGAGATCGATGAATTGCGAGCTGACCCGAACCCAGCTTCCATCAAGAGCAACATCACACCGACGCAATGCCGTGACTCGCCCCAGCGCAGCGAGCAGAACGCCGTGAGCATGATCAGTACCCGGTACTTGCGGTAGGGCATCAGCTCTGCGAGCGCGAGCACCTGGGCAACGCTCAACACGGGGCGTTCTTCGGAATGCTCCTTGTCAGCTCCCCTGAGCTGGCACGGGTTGCGTGTAACCAGCCGATCCTCGACCACGGCCGTCATCAAGATCGCACGGAGCAGCCGGTACGCCTTTGCCACCATAGTCTGGGACAGACCGCCAGAGATGAGCGTTGCCCGCCACTCCCGAACGACCGCTGTCGTGATCTTGTTCAGGGGCATCTCACCCAGATGCGGGACGACATAGTTCTTCAGCAGGCGACGGTAAAGCTGCGTAGCGCTCGGTCGCAAACCAGGTCGCTGCGTAATCCACTGCTCTGCGTAGTCCGCTAGCTTGACCGCGCCTCTCTTTGGGTCGGCCCAGTCATCCTGCACGAGCTGAGTTTCGATCATGCTCAGCGTGCGCCGGCATCGCGCTTCTTCTCAAATGTTCGGGGGATCGATCGCAGCTGACCATCCGGTCCTCGGTAGCGGACCTGCCAACGGCCCGAGGGAAGTTGACGAAGATTGCCGAACCGACGGCGTGCCTTCTTGTCGACCATCACGCCACGCTCCGCAGCTCACGCACAATCACGTCTGCGTTGAGCGGTTCCACCCGACTCGCAGTTAGTCACTCATCAAGATCGGTCATCGCGAAGCGTACATGCCGGCCGACGTGGTAAAAGGCGATCCGGCGCTCTGAGATCAGCCGCCGCACGAACCGTTCCGAGGTATTCAGGTAAGCGGCCGTCTCAAGGACAGTCAGATACTTCTGCATGGTTGCTCCCCCTCACGCGGCTTGATCGTCAGTTGCCGAACGGTTATCGCGTGGTGATCCGTTGGTGGCGAGTTGAGCGGCGGTGTATTCGGCTTTCCATCGCTGTCGCTCTGCGACGGCGTGCAGGAGCAGGACGGCCGGGGTGGGACGTCCGGGTCTGTCGGTGCGGGGCGTTCCCACTTCGTAGGGACCGCCTTGCGG
>JALZCO010000493.1 GCA_030863015.1 Actinomycetota bacterium | reverse complement strand
CCACAGCATGCTGTGGTTCGCCGCGGCGCTCAGACCCTTGATCACGGCGTCGAGCGGGGTGGGCGGTTTTTGCCCGATCCGTCGCGAAACGGCGTGATCAATTTCTTGCACGTCGTCCAGCCAGCCCCGGATCCGCTCGATCACAATCGTGACAATAGAGGCTGCCCTACGCCTACGCTGCCACGAGAGCTCGGGGCACCGACCGTACCGTGCCGACGCTGCGGGGATCATCAGGCGGCTTCGGCCCCCGACCTGCGCGATGAGGTGGGAATTGGGGCGTCATGCGCACGCTGCTGATCGATAACTACGACTCCTATACCTACAACCTGTATCAGCTCCTGGCGCGGGTCTGTGGCGTCGAGCCGGTCGTGGTGTCCAACGACGACCCTGAATGGCATGACCTGGACATCCGGGACTTCGACGGCGCAGTCGTCTCCCCTGGCCCCGGGCGGCCGGGGTCACGCCGGGACTTCGGGTACTCGCAGGACCTCCTGCGCCAGGCGGAACTTCCGGTCCTCGGGGTCTGTCTCGGCCACCAAGGACTCGGCCTGATCGCCGGCGCCGAGATACGCAGTGCACCGCAACCCAGACACGGCCACCTGACCACGGTGCACCACCTCGGCGACGGGATCTTCGCCGGGCTGCCGCAGGGATTCACCGCGGTCCGCTACCACTCATTGTGCGTCGCCGATCCACTGCCGCCCGAGCTGGAGGCGACGGCGTGGGCGGAAGACGGTGTGATCATGGGCCTGCGCCACCGGGATCTGCCGCGGTGGGGCGTGCAGTTTCACCCCGAATCCTTCTGCACCGAGCACGGTGCCCAGCTAGTGGCCAATTTCCGCGAGCTGGCCCTGGACTACCGGCAGCTCCGGTCACCGCACCGCGCGGTATCAGCCCACCAGCCGGCCGCACCGTCACGGCTCAGCGCGCCGGTGCAGCAAGCGCTCCCCCGGCGCGGTGAATCCGCGGCGATGCGGGTCCTCGTGCGGCACATCGACCGGGCAGTCGACACCGAAGCGGCGTTCATCACCTTGTACCGCGCGAGCGCCCGGGCGTTCTGGCTGGACAGCGCATATGTCGAGGCGGGCCTGTCGCGGTTCTCCTTTCTTGGGGACGCCGACAGCGCAGACGGAGAGGTCCTCACCTTCCGAATCGGCGACGACTCGGTGCTCGTGGAGCCCACCACCGGTATCCCCTACCTCGAGCCCGGCACCATCTTCGACGCGCTCGGCCGGCGGACGAGCCGGCAGGTGACCGGAGCGCAAGATCTACCGTTCGACCTCAACGGTGGTTACGTCGGCTACTTCGGCTACGAGCTGAAAGCCGACATCGGTTCGCCCAGTGCGCACTGTGCGCGGACGCCGGATGCGATGTGGATCCGGGCGAGCAGGTTCGTCGCGGTGGACCATGCTCAGCACCAGACATACGTCGTCGCCGTGGTTGAACCCGACGCCACCGACTCGGCGATGGAATGGATCCACCGTACGGTGCACACGCTGCGGACACTGCCCACGGCGGCTGCCGAGGTTGCACTCCCGGTGGTAGCCGACAACGCACGGATGTCGGACTGGTTGGTACGTTCCCGGTCGCAGTACCTCGCAGATATCGCGGAGTGTCACCGCCAACTGCGCGCGGGCGAGAGTTACGAGATCTGCCTCACCAACAAACTCAGGCTGCCCGCACCCGAGGACGATCTGGAGTACTACCGGCGGTTGCGGCGGCTCAATCCCGCCCCGTACTCGGCACTGCTGCAACTAGGCGAACTCGCCATCTTCTGCTCGTCACCTGAGCGGTTCCTGCGCATCGACACCGAAGGCACCGTCGAAAGTAAGCCGATCAAGGGAACCACTCCGCGCAGCACCGATTCCCAGTTGGACGAGCAGCTGCGGAGTTCGCTGCAGAATGATGACAAGATCCGCGCGGAGAACCTCATGATCGTAGACCTGCTCCGCAACGACCTGGGCCGAGTATGTCAGATCGGCACCGTCATGGTACCGACATTCATGGCGACGGAGTCTTACGCGACCATGCATCACTTGGTGTCCACAATCCGCGGAGTTCTGCGGTCAAACGTCACCGCGGTGGACTGCGTTCGTGCCTGCTTTCCCGGTGGCTCGATGACCGGTGCGCCAAAACTGCGCACCATGGAAATCATCGATTCATTGGAGACCGAGGCACGAGGCGTGTATTCGGGCACGCTCGGCTACTTAGGATTCGACGGAACGGCTGACCTGAACATCGTGATCCGCACCGCGGTGAGGTGGAATGACGAATTGACCGTCGGTGCGGGCGGCGCCATCGTGCTCGGTTCAGACCCCCATGCCGAATACGACGAGATGCTGCTCAAAGCCGAAGCACCGCTGCGTGCACTGCCGCTGGCCACGCCAGGCGGCCGGGTGACCGGTACGAACCCGGAACCAGCGCGGCAACACGAGTGGTAGCCGGCTTTTCCGACGCTTCGCTCATCGTCATGCGGCGCGCACTGCGTAGCACCGCAGGTTGCGGATGTCATAGGTGAAAATATCCAGGTCGACGAACCCGCAGCGGGAGACCAGCGCACCGAGCGACTCGCCGTCGAACAACGTGTGGTGGGCGTTCCAAAGCCAGCGTGGCACGCCGCGGGCGTCGACGCCCTGGTGAGCGGCCCGGTCGGAGTGGCCACCGAGGATCCAGTAGTTCGCCTCAGCGGTGTCGATCTCGCCCCGCACCCACTGCGCGGCAACGAAGCGGGCGTCCGGCACGCCGATGTCCAGCCGAGCACCAGGCCGCATCACTCGCGCCCACTCGCGCAGGGTGGGCTCGACGAGTTCATAACTTTGATGTTCCAGCACGTGGTTGGCGCGCAGCGCGTCGACCGAGGCGCTAGCGAACGGCAGCCGGTCGATCCAGCTGATCACTTCGATGTCGGGCAGCGGGAGGATGTCTACATGCACGTCATAGTCGGGATGCGGCTTCTCCCCCGCACCGATCTCGACCTTCACCGCTGGTCGATCTTCTTGATCACCTTCGCGGGACGGCCGGCGACGACCGTGTAGGGCGGCACGTCCTCCAGCACCAGAGCACCGGCGGCGACCACCGCGTGCGCGCCGATGCGCACCGACCCGAGCACCAGCGCGTGGCTGGCCACCCAGACGCCTTCCTCGATCACCACGTCGCGCCCGGAACGGGGATAGGTGGTCTGCCGTTCCCGTCCGAACTTGGTGATGTCGTGAGTGCCGGTGAGCACCGCGACGTGGTGCCCGAAGAAGGCGTACTCACCGATGGTGATCTCCCCGCCGGACACGTTGAACAGCGCGTTGTTCACGATCGCCGTGGGGTCGATATGCAGTCGCTCGAGTGCGCCGTGCACTTGATAGCGATAGAGCGGGTCGTCACTGTCCCCGTAGGTGTAGCGGTTGCGTTCCTCGGCCAGCAGGCGCTGTACCGGGCCACGCAGCACTCGGATCAGCAAATCATCCAGCATTGACATGATCGGAACTTTAGCGAGCGCGTCGGCACTGCAGTCCGGCGCGGGCCAGCGTGTCGGATAGCCGGCCAGCGAGGGCGTCCGGGCCGAAGTGCTGCTGCGCCAGCGCGCGGTTGCGTGCCAACAGGGCGGGGTCGGGGTCGGCGAACCAGGAGATCAGCGGCACCGGATCGTCGACAGGGAACCAGGCGAAGCCCAGCCTCGCCACCTCACGCGCCACCGGGTAGTCACTGACCGCGAGTGGTCGCTGCGCCAGCGCGGATTCGATCAACGGCAAGCCGAAGCCCTCCCATGTCGAGGGCAGCACCACCGCATCCGCGGCGGCGTAGGCGTCCGCCATTCGTAGCCCCCGGGGCAGTCCGCGGCGCACCGGGCAACGCGTGGTAGCCAGCAGATCGGCGAGCTGTGGACCGTAACCCTCCTCCGCGGGCCCGGTCAGCCAGTAGATCGCGTCGACGGCCTGTGCCAACGCGATCCCGGTGGCGATGTTCTTGCGCGGGATGGCCCGGGTGGGCTGCAGCAGCAGCCGCTGCTGTGGCGCCACACCCAGCGCGGCTCGAGCTGCCTCCCGGTGACCGCGGCGCGGAGTGCGCGCGTAGCCGGGGTAGACAGCGGTCGCGTCGATGCCGCGCCGGCTCAACTCTGCGGCGCTGTGCTTGCTGATCGCGACGTGGTGCCAGCCTGGATCGTCCGGTGGCCAGCCGCTCAGGTGTGCATAACGGTCCCGCTCCCAGGGCAGGTCGTGGTGGCGTAGCACCGCACTGCGCCTCCGCACTGCCTGTGCGACCGCCTCACTCACCTGCGGGTTCATCGGGAGCGAGCAGACGTTCTCCACCACGACGAGATCGGCGCCGTGAAGCGCCGTTTCGATCTCGCGGTGGCGGGCCGGGTGGCGGGTGTCGAAGGCGAGTCCGGGCACCAGGCGATCCGCTGCCCCGGCTCCGGCGACGGTGCGCACTTGACAACCGAGCCGGCGCAGTGCCGTGACCCACTGCGCCGCGGCGACCGATACCCCGTCAGCCGCACCGAGCCGGTACGACAGCACAGCAACCGTGGCCACTCGTGAGTGTGTATCAGTGCCATAACACTGTTTGCCACTCACGAGGTACTGCGCAGCAGCGCCACCACGCCTTGGCCGCCCGCGGCGCAGATCGAGATCAGGCCGGTGGCGGAGTGCCCGGTGTTGAGTGCTCGCGCGTGCAGCAGCTTGGCGAGGGTG
>JALZCO010000464.1 GCA_030863015.1 Actinomycetota bacterium | reverse complement strand
GGATTGGAACGGGCACAACGGGCCCGGGTGCCGCGTTGTGGGTAGAGGCCACTGTTATGGATGAGGCGGCCTTGGGTGAGGCGGCGGCCGGCGACCGGACTCGCGAATTGGCCCGGGAGTACCGGGCTCTGGTGATCACGATCCTGCAGCGGCGTGGCGCCTGGCAGGTGATCGACTCGGTGCGGCAGGTCGACGAGCCGGGCGCGCTGGCCGACCTCGCCGGGTACGCCCCCTATCTGACGAAAGCGCAGAAGCTCTGGCTGCTGGAGACCCCGGATGTGGTGGCGCGGCTGGAGAAGCTCGTCGGCTGGACTCATGAGCAGATTGCGGAGCTCGACGTCGCAGAGACGATCAATAAGGACGTCAAGGAAGGCATGGAGCGCCAGCAGCGGGAGTTCCTGCTGCGTCAGCAGCTCGCCGCGATCCGCAAGGAGCTGGCCGAGCTGGACGGCAAGCCGGCCTCCGAGGAGGAGGACTACCGGGCCAGGGTTGAGGCCGCGCAGCTGCCCGAGCACGTGCGCAAGGCGGCGCTGACCGAGGTCGGCAAGTTGGAGCGGACCGCCGAGGGCTCGCCTGAGGTCGGTTGGATCCGCACCTGGCTGGACACCGTGCTGGAGATGCCGTGGAATGCCCGCACCGAGGACAGCTTCGACATCGCCGGTGCTCGCGAGGTGCTCGACGCCGACCACTTCGGGCTGGACGAAGTCAAGGACCGCATCATCGAGTACCTGGCCGTTCGGCGCCGGCGGACCGACCGTGGCTTGGGAGTCGTGGGCGGCAGGCGCAGTGGGGCCGTGCTCGCGCTGGTCGGGCCGCCCGGGGTTGGCAAGACCTCGCTAGGGGAATCGGTGGCCAGGGCGATGGGCCGCAAGTTCGTCCGGGTCGCTCTGGGCGGCGTCCGTGACGAAGCGGAGATCAGGGGGCACCGCCGGACCTATGTCGGGGCGCTGCCGGGCCGGATCGTGCGGGCTATTTCGGAGGCGCGCACGATGAACCCGGTGGTCCTGCTGGACGAGGTGGATAAGGTCGGCTCGGACTTCCGGGGCGATCCGACCGCCGCGCTGCTGGAAGTGCTCGACCCGGCGCAGAACCACACCTTCCGGGATCACTACCTCGAAGTCGAGCTGGACCTGTCCGACGTGATGTTCCTGGCGACGGCCAACGTGGTTGATTCGATTCCCGCGCCGTTGCTTGACCGGATGGAACTGGTCACCCTCGATGGCTACACCGAGGAGGAGAAGGTGGCGATCGCGCGCGACCATCTGCTGCCTCGCCAGCTCGACCGGGCCGGGCTGAGCTCGGACGAGGTGGACATCGAGGACGCCGTGCTGCGCCGGCTCGCTGGCGAGTACACCCGCGAGGCTGGGGTACGGCAGCTGGAGCGTGCCATCGCCCGGATCCTGCGCAAGGTGACCACCCGAATGGCACTGAACCAGTGCGAGCTGCCGGTTCGCATCGGACCAGGTGACATGCGGGACTACCTCGGTCAGCCGAAGCACACTCCGGAGTCTGCCGAGCGGACGGCCGTGCCCGGCGTGGCCACCGGCCTTGCGGTGACCGGCGCCGGCGGCGACGTGCTGTTCGTGGAAGCCTCGCTGGCCGACAAGAAGACCGGATCGACGAACGTCACACTTACCGGGCAGCTCGGCGACGTCATGAAGGAATCCGCTCAGATCGCACTGTCTTACCTGCGTTCGCATGGGGCGGAGTTGAGGTTGCCGGTTGGAGATCTGGCCGGGCGTGGGGTCCATGTGCACGTGCCGGCCGGGGCGGTGCCCAAGGACGGACCCAGTGCCGGGATTACCATGATCACTGCGCTGGCCTCATTGCTGTCCGGACGGCCGGTGCGCGCTGACGTGGCGATGACCGGTGAGGTGTCGCTGACTGGACGGGTGCTGCCGATCGGCGGGGTGAAGCAGAAGCTGCTCGCCGCACATCGGGCCGGGATCACCACCGTGCTGCTGCCCGCGCGCAACGAGCCAGACCTGGATGACGTGCCAGAGTCGGTGCGCGAGGAGCTCACCGTGCACTTGGTCGGTGACGTCCGCGAGGTGCTTAATCTGGCTCTTGAATCGGCGACCCCCAGCGCAGCCGCAGCCTGACCGCGAGACGTCTTTTGCCTAAAGTGGCGGCCGACGTCAGACTCTGCGATTAGGTGGCCGCAGCGGCCAGCGTCGCTGCCCTACCGGGTGAAGCGAACTCCGTTGTCGTCCGAAGACGGCCTTCACCGACAAACGCATTAGTCCAAGCATCGCCGCTGACATCGGTGACGGCTTGTGCGCTGCCCGGCGAGGAGGGCACGATCTGTGAGCTGAAGTGACCTTCTACCTTGCCGCAACCCCCGGCGCGGTCCGACAATATCAATACGTGCGCAGTTATCGCCGGTCGGTGGGCAGGTGGTCTGGGCCAGCTGGGTTGCCCAGGTTCGTTGCGTCGTGCCGGTGAGCGCCGAGTACGGCAGCGTCCAGTGGAAGGAGATGGACATGGTAGCAACTGATCCAGAAGCCAAGTTCGGGATCAAGCAGCACAGCAAGCCGGGACCCAAAACGCTCGACCAGATGTATTCGGTGATCCTCGGGCTCGTCGTGTTGGTCCTTGGGATCGTCGGGTTCTTCCTGACAGGCTTCGAGAACTTTACCGAGATGACTGACCACAAGCTTCTCGGGCTCTTGCATATGAATGGCTTCCACAACCTCGTGTACATCAGCCTTGGGTTGTTCTGGATGCTGGGGGCGTTCGCGCTGACCCCTGCCGCCAATCAGGGGGTGAACATCGCGGTCGCTGGCGCCTTAGTGCTGGTCGCCGTGTTGGGCATTTTTGGCTACTGGTCTTTGCTTTCCATCCCCGGTGGGATTACCGCGAACACGATCCTGCTCTTGGCGGTCGCTGTGGCGACCCTGATATTCGGCAGTGGACTGCTCAGCAGGGGCGGTCGTTAACCCGTCACCGCGTAAGCGTAAGAGGGTGAAACTCATGAGCCGTGTTCCCTGGCCGCCAGGGAACACGGCCAAGCCGATGTCTCAAGGTGCGGCACTGCTTGCCTGCAGCGGACTGACTCGGCCGGTGCGGCGAACGCCGCGTCGTTTCGACACCGTTCGGGGTGAGAGAATCTCACGATCATTATCACGCGATCCCCGTCGCCGGCTAGTCTGCCAGGTTCACCCGGTCGCATCGTAGCCATGGCGGTCTTGACCTGACGCCGTTGCAGTAGGCGGTGCGGGCCGCGGCTGACTACCGGAGCGGTGTGGGGAAGGCTGGCGTGATGCGACATCAGTGGTTGCTGATCGTCGTCATCACCGCTGGCCTCGTCGGCATGCATCACCTAGTTCACGGGCACAGCGAGCATACGAAGACCGTGGCGAGAGCGACGCTGACTGCACATCCCCACCACGCCTCGATTGGGCTTGCACCGGTTGCGATGACGTCGCCTTTGTTGCTGCATGCCCACTGTTGTGAACCGCCCAACTCGATGGGGCATCTCTGCTTGGCCGTGTTGACCGTCATCAGTTCTCTTGTTGTGGCACTGATCTTTGCAGCAATGTGGTGCCGAGTGCTTCAGCTGGGGCCTCTGTTGCCAACCGTCAGTGCTGTTGCGGCGCGCGCGCCTCCCAGCGGGGGGCCTCGGTTTATCCAGCTCTGCGTACAGAGGTGCTGATTTCTCGCTGAGTGATCAGCGACTGATTCAGCAAATTCCTATACGCAGAGGAGCAGACTTATGTCCACACGTATGATCATGACCTTGGTGGCCGCTGCGGCTATCGTTTTCACGGGCACAGCCGCGCTCGGCGGCTGTGGTAGCACGGAAACCGCACCGCCTGGCAGTTCGGCAAACTCTCCGCAGGTGACCCAGGATCACAACCAGGCTGATATCACATTCGCCCAGGGCATGATCCCGCACCATGCCCAGGCCATCGCCATGTCTGAGATGGCAGTGCAGCGGGCTGGATCACCGCAGGTGAAAGACCTCACTGCCCGTATCCAGGCCGCGCAGCAACCCGAGATCGACCAGATGACTGGATTCCTGCGGGCGTGGAACGCACCAGTGCCTGATGCCAACAGTCCCATGGGCGGTATGGGGCAGATGGATCATGATGCCAACGACGCAATGCCGGGCATGATGTCCGCCGACGAGATGCAACAGTTTACGCAAGCGACCGGTGATGCGTTTGACCGGATGTTCCTGCAGATGATGATTACCCATCATCAGGGGGCTATCACGATGGCCGAAACTGAGCTCAAAGACGGACAGAACCCCAGGCCCGCGAACTCGCCCAGCGCATTATTGACGACCAGCAGCGCGAGATCACCGAAATGCGGAGCCTTCTCGGCGGATAACGTCCGTGGTATTTCCTCGCGGCATTGAGTTCTACGACGAGCTGAGGGTTTGGTATCCCGTAAGGGATATCGACTGGTCATGATGTCTGGGCTTATGTCCCAATCACAGTGCGAGGTCGTTATGAAGCAAGATCGTTTTTTTCGACTATCCAAGTTTGCCTACCGCTAACCGCCTTTGGTAGGGACGCTAAGCTGCGCCTCCCTAGTGTCGGTCATATGACCGGCCAGCTCACAACGATAAGCAACGAGGCAGCCGACGTCTGGATGACATCGTCGGCCCAGCCTGGCAAAGACACTCATGTCGCGGCGGCGAGACGCGTGATGCCGGGCAGGGCAGGCACATGAGCGCCGTCATGATTCGCAGCCTGTTCGCCACGGCGATCGGGTTGGCGTTGCTCGTCAGCGGTTGTACGGCTGTCCAGCGCTCCGCGCACCGGCGATTCACCGGTTACGGCGGCGTCCTCGGCCTGACGGGTGATCAGCGCTGCCGCTTGCTCGGGACCCGCTCCCGGACCGCCGCAGCGTACGTCTGGAGGCTCACGACGCACTGATCAGGACATCGCTGGCTCACCCGGCCGGGTCACCGCCCAGGCGCTGCTTCGCGGCGCCCGCTCTCAACGGGCTCTACATTGCGCGTGCGATCTGCGAACGCCGGTCAGGCGCGGACGTTGACAGTGGCCATCATGCCGGCGTCTTCGTGGTCGAGGATGTGGCAGTGGTAGACGCTGCGGCCGGAATAGGCGGTGAAGGCGATGCGGAGCCGGACCCAGCCGCGGGCCGGAATGAGCACGACGTCCTGGACGGTTCCGGTGGGTGGGGTGTTGTCGCTGGTTGCGAGGACGGTGAACGGCCACACGTGTAGGTGCAACGGGTGGGCCAGCGGGCTTGCGTTGGTGACGGTCCATTCCTCGATCGCCCCGAATGTGACGGTCTGGTCGTCGCGGTCGGGATTGAAGGTGCGGCCGTCGATGCTGAAGGCCATGCCGCCCATGCCCATGCCCATGCCCATCTGGAAGGCGATCTGCCGCTGGGTGGTCACCGGACCGATGGGGGTTGCTCGGCGGGCAGGGTGGTCGGCAGCGGTGGTGCGCTGGCAGCCGGCCCAGTGGTGACCAGGGTGGCCAGGGTGACCGGCCCGCTCGTGACATTCCCGCCGCCCATGCCTCCCATGCCGCGGTCGATGGCGTCGGCGGTGAGCGTGTAACGCCCGGGGCCGGTAGGGCGGATGACCACATCGGCGCGGTTGCGGGGGGCGAGCACTACCCGATCCCGGGATCGGGGCGGGCAGGCACGTGCCGTCCTGGGCGGCCTGGACGAGTTCGTGGCCGGGCCAGCCGGACCGGAAGCACCCGGGAGGTGCAGCCGTTGATGATCCGCCACCGCTGGGTCGCGCCGGGGGCGGCCGGGATGGTCGGTTGGTGCTGGCCATTGACCAGCACCAACTCACCCTGGCGGCCCATGGCCCGCTCCATCGCGCTGACCTGGGCGACGTGCCTTCCTTGGTCAACGTGGTGTCGGTGACCAGCAGCACCCGATCGGCGGTGAGCGGCAGGTCGTGGCCCCGGTCCACCAGCAGCGCTCCAGCCAGTCCCCCGAAGAGCTGGTCGGCAACCAGGCCGTGATAGTGCGGGTGGTACCAGTAGGTGCCGGCCGGGTGATCGGGCGGGAGGCGGAACAATAGTCGAACGACGTGCCGGGGTCGATCCGCAAAAACGGGTTATCACTGTTGCCCTGCGAGGTGACCCGCAACCCATGGGTGTGCAGATTGGTCGGCTGGTCCAGCCGGTGAATTAGCCGCACCGCGAGCTCGTCGCCGGGCGGACCCGCAGCATGGGCCCGGGCGAGCCGCCGTTGAATCCCAGCGCCGCGGTGTCCTGGCC
>JALZCO010000447.1 GCA_030863015.1 Actinomycetota bacterium | reverse complement strand
CGGTGTGCTTGGGCTTGGTAGTCATCGACGAGCTGCCCGGGCAGCATGCGCACCCGCAGGGTCAGCGGAGGGCCTGGATCCACCGACTGCACCTGCGGTGCCAGCAGGAAGGGCAGCCTGGCGGCGGGCACGGTGTGGTGGGCAAGGTCGGTGCCGTTCATCGTGTCGTTCCACAGCAAGGTCACCTCGTTGGCCCACCGCGCAGTTCGTCGGCCTGTCGTTTGCGCTGTAGCCAGCGCGGTGTCCGCCACCAACCACGACGGCCCCGTCGTTTGGCGTGGTGATCGACGGGCCTGGTAGTCACACCGCTCGAAATGAGCGTCATGATGATGTCCTCCTTTTGTCTCGATGCACCCCGGGGTGGGCTGGTTGTGCTCACTAACGCGTGCAGGAGATACCCAGAAGAGACTGCCCAGCACACCCTCGTCACAGGGTGGTTGACCGCAGCGATGCTCATCCGGGGCAATCGGCACTCATTGCTACCTGCGGCAAGAGGAACCATTGTGTAAGGGCCTTATTGCCAGCTCCCCTTCCCTGCTTTGGTGGCGCCCCGGGCGAGACGCCGTGTCTTCGCCTGACGGTCGGAGCCGGCTGCCGGAGATCGACGGCCGGTGACCGCAGGGTTGCTGACAGTTACCCCGCTGGCCTCAGCAGTAAACCCTCGATGTTTCCCGCCGTGGCTAAGCACCCGACAGCGCCCTGTTCATCAACACGCCCAAGCGCAGCTGACCTCGTGCCCGACGGCCGCTAACACGCTGCACGACACCGCCCCCTGCACCGACAGCATCCTGATCACCTCTACTTAGTAATTACTGAGCGGTGGCGTCTTTCTGATGGGGCGGGTTGATCCATGAGCTGGTGGGTAGGGCTGGTGGCTTAGGTGGCGTGCGAACGAATCATTCGGGGTGGTCGTGGTAGGCGGCGGTGAGCACGGTGCCGCGTTGCTGGTGGATCGCGGCGGCGGTGCCGTAGTGGACGTTGGGGGGGTGTAGGCCCAGGCCCGAGTGGCGGTGTTGTTCGTCGTACCAGGGGAAGAACAACTGGCAGTGCTGTCGGACGGTTTCAATGGAGGCGAAGTGGCCACAATGTGGCTGGATGCAGGTCCTCCGGCGCAGCAACGCCTCCTTCTCACCCTCGGCAGCCGCGTCGTAGGCCGCCAGGATCTCCAGCTTGTACTGCGCGGTGAACGTCCGCCGCCGAGCCCGCTGGGGCACCTCCGGATCGTGACGTTGCCTTCCAGCACCAGACACCCGCCCAGCATCTGCGATCCCGGCGCCCGGTCGAACGTGGTCACCGTGCTTATCATCTCGGGCAGTCTCCATCCCCGCCCTTGGGTCACTAATTAGTGCCTCAACCCCGGTTGACAGAGAGGGCCACGCATCAATCGGAGTCAGACATTTTTTGTCCAGTGCCAGATGATGGGTGACGGATTGGCTTCAGGTCATGGGTGGCACCGCCTAGCCGAGTTTACGGTTGTGATGGACCTTGAGCCTTGTGTCGATGGACGTCCGTGGGCGTGGGGGACAGTTTTGACCAGTTGGTCGCGCTCGTCGCAACCCTGAGGGTGGCCCCGTCGACCTCGGTAGTGACGATCCAGCCGGGCTAGCGCAGGCCGACTTCGACGCGCTGGCTGATGACCTGGCGCCGCAGCGGCTGGACACGACGCACTGCACCTCGGCACGAGGGCGTCATAGCAACACCGCAACAACGGCCGTACCCTAAACAAATCCTGCTGTCAAGCGCGATTGCGGTGACCGCAGGAGGCTGCGGAAACATACGCGAGGTCATCGAGAAGCTGGAGCCAAGCCATGAGTAATCCAGACCTCGACCGGGAAGCAATCTACGAGACCGCCCCGGCTGTCCCCTCCGCCGACGAGGTGCCGGTGATCCTGTTCGCCGACGAGGTGCCAGTGGTGCCATCGGCGGACGAGGTGCCGGTGATTCCGTCCGCCGACGAGGTGCCAGTGGTGCCATCAGCAGATGTGGTGCCGGTGGTGGACTCGGCCGACGAGGGCCCTGTCGCCGGGGAAGCCGAGAATCTGCAAGCGCTTCGGTCCCATTACACGCACCTCGTCGAGGGTTAGCAACGCCCAAGTCGTGCTCTAACTTCGTATGTCTGGTTCCACGTGATGGGTGCCGTTTTGGCTTCGGGTGATGGGAACGGTGCCTAGCTGGTTTGGTGGTTGGTGGTGTGACCGTAGGTTTTGTGGCAGTGGACCTCCTTGCGGCTGTGCGGGGGACAGTCTTGCGCAAATGGCCGCGGTGGTCATAGACGCATCGGCGACCCAGCGTGCCTGGCCGCGTCCGGTCGGTCCAGCGAGCGGGTGACGAGGTAGAGGCACTTGAGCGCAGCTTGTTCGCTCGGGAAGTGTCCTCTGGTTCGCACCGGCGCGTCGGTAGTGGGCGTTGAGTGACTCGATCGCGTTGGTCGAACAGATGATCTTGCGGATCTCGACGTCATAGTCGGAATCCCATAGACTTTCACTGTCCTAATATTCAAC
>JALZCO010000444.1 GCA_030863015.1 Actinomycetota bacterium | reverse complement strand
GGGCGGGCGGCTGGTGAGTGGGGCGAGGAGATCGAGGCGGTTACCGCACAGGGAGTGCTGCGCTTCCTGGCCGTGGACGGGCCACGGTGGATGCTGCGCGGTGTCGCGGTGGGGCCCGCCGAGCACGCCGAAGCCCGGACCGCATTGTTGCGGGAAGTCGTTCGGGAGGCCGTGGTGGTGCGTGGTCCGGAACCGCTGCCGGTGCGCAGCCCGCTGCCGCTGCAGCTGCCCGGCCCACTCGCGGAGCAGCTCAAGCAGGCCACCGCTGGGCCCGACGATGCCACCACCGTTGGTGATGGGAGTAGCGTCCGCTAGAGCGACCGCACTAATGGGGCGATATCGACTTTGACGAGCGGGAATCGTGCCGGCGTCGGACTATCCTGGCGTGCGAGCGGGTCCGTCGGGGTACCCGCGCAATCGCGGTCGGAGATCGACATGAGCGGTGCGGCTCCCGGCTACTGGCGGCGCCTGGTCCGCCGACTGACCACCGACACTTCCGAACTTGACGCCGACGACCTGTCCCGGCGCGTCGAGCAGACCGGTGCGCGGCGCGCCAGCGAATGCACCTCGGGGGAGGCCGTCACCGTCCTGGGCCGGCTGCGCAGTGTGGAGCACTGTCCCCGAGCGGCCGTGGCAACCCTGGAGGCCGAGCTGTTCGACGGATCCGAGGGCATTACCCTGGTGTGGCTGGGGCGGCGCCGAATCCCCGGCATCGAGCCCGGGCGAACTGTTCGGGCAACCGGCCGGATCGCCATTCGGGACGGCCGGAAGGTGCTCTACAACCCCTACTACGAGCTGCAGCGGAGTTCATGAGTCAGGCCGTTCCGCCCTCCGAGCATTCGACCACCCCGCCCACCGCGGGCCCCTCGCGTCCACCCACGCTGCTCGAACAGCTGGGTGGGGTCGGCGGTCTGGTGTCTTCCGTGGTGCCGGTGGTGATTTTCGTCGCGGTGAACCCGTTGATCGGGCTACAACCGGCGATCTGGGCATCGCTGGGTACAGCGGTAGCGGTGGGGGTATGGCGGCTGGTCCGCCGGGAGCCTCTCCAGCCGGCCGTGTCCGGCATCCTCGGGGTAGCCCTGTGCGCGTTCATCGCCTACCACACCGGGGAGGCACGGGGGTTCTTCCTCTACGGCATCTGGTACAGCCTGGTGGCTGGACTGGCGTTGATGGTGTCGGTGTTGGTGCGCCGCCCGCTGGTCGGCGTGCTGTGGTCGGTGCTCAACGGCTCCGGGTACGGCTGGCGCAATGACCGCCGCGTCCGGTTCGGCTTCGACGTGGCGACCCTGGTGTGGGCGGTGTTTTTTCTCGCCCGCTTCGGAGTGCAGCGTTGGCTGTATGACATGCAGGAGATCGGCTGGCTCGGCGTGGCCCGGCTGGCGATGGGCCTGCCGCTGACCGCCGTGGCCGCGCTGGTCACCATCTGGGCGATCCGCCGGGACGGACGTCGCACCCAGACCAGCCCGTTAGGACGGGAGACGACCTAGCGCCGCGCGCACCTCGGGCTCGACGTCGGCGGCGGCGACGAACAGCAGCTCGTCACCGCCTTCGAGCGAATCGTCACCCTGCGGGACGATCACCCGACCGCCGCGCAGGATGGTGACCAGCGCGGCATCAGCGGGCAGCTGAAGTTGCCGTACTGGATACCCGGCCAGTGGGGTATCCGCGGGCAGTGTGACCTCGACCAGGTTCGCCTGTCCCTGCCGCAGCGTCATCAGCCGCACCAGATCGCCCACACTGACCGCTTCCTCCACCATTGCGGCGAGCATCCGTGGCGTCGACACTGCCACGTCCACTCCCCAAGCCTCGGTGAACAGCCACTCGTTGCGCGGGTCGTTCACTCGGGCCACCACGCGGCGAACCGCGAACTCCGTCTTGGCCAGCAACGAGACCACCAGATTGACCTTGTCATCACCGGTCGCCGCGATCACCGCATCGGAGCGCTCCAGCCCGGCCTCTTCCAGGGAGGCAAGCTCACAGGCGTCGGCGAGGACCCATTCGGCAGCCTCCACCTCAGAGGGGTCAAGCTGACGAATGTCTCGCTCGATCAGCATCACCTGGTGACCGAAGTCGAGCAGTTCGGTCGCGATGGACCGGCCGACCGCGCCCGCTCCGGCGATGGTCACGCGCATGACGGCTCCCGATCATTGGAGTTAGTCGTTGGGGGGGGCGGCGGCTGCCGCGGTGCTGACTTCAGTGACTGTGCCGGAGACGGCGGCGGCGTACACCTGGTCGTCGGCCTGCAACAGGGTCTCGTGATCGGGCAGCACCGCAGTGCCGAACCGGACGACGAAGGCGATCCGCGCGCCGGTGTGTTCTTCCAGGTCGCCGACGCTATGACCGGCCCATCCCTCGTGCAGCGGCAGCTGTAACAGGGCCACCGTGCCCGAAGGGTCGCGCCACGCAGATGCCACGCCGTCGGGCAGCAGCATGCGCAGGAAGCGGTCGGTGGTCCAGGGCACGGTGGCCACGGTATGGATGCCCAGGCGCTCGTAGACGGCCGCCCGCTTGGGGTCATAGATCCGGGCGACGACGTGCGCTACCCCGAACGTCTCTCGGGCCACCCGAGCAGAAATGATGTTGGAGTTGTCGCCGGAAGACACCGCGGCGAACGCTCCGGCCCGCTCGATCCCCGCCTCGATAAGCACTTGGCGGTCGAAGCCGATGCCGCGAACCTGCTGGCCGTGGAAGCCGGCACCAAGCCTGCGGAAGGCCTGCAGATTCTGGTCGATCACCGCCACATCATGGTCAAGGCGTTCCAATGCGAGAGCCAGACCGGAACCTACCCGGCCACAACCCATGATCACGACGTGCACGCGGCCACTCCCGGGTCGACGGTTGCGAGGAAACGGTATCGCCGATGGCGCCGCCGCGCCGCTGGAGGCCAGCCGCACGGCCGTAGGCTTTTCGGTGTGTCGAAGCTCGCCACCGCGGTCAAACGGATCCTCGTCGGCAAGCCGTTCCGCAGCGAGCGCTTGAGCCACACGCTGCTGCCCAAGCGCATCGCGCTGCCAGTCTTCGCCTCGGACCCGATGTCGTCTGTGGCCTACGCCCCGGAAGAGATCCTGCTCGTCCTCTCGGTAGCGGGGCTGGCTGGATACGCCTATTCCTTGTGGGTGGGACTGGCAGTCGCCGTTGTGATGATCGCCGTGGTCGCCTCGTACCGGCAGAACGTGCACGCGTACCCCTCCGGTGGCGGCGACTACGAGGTCGCAACGGTCAACCACGGCCGTAACTGGGGTCTGGTAGTCGGTAGTGCACTGCTGGTCGACTATGTCCTCACTGTAGCGGTGTCAATCTCCTCGGCCGCAGCCAACATCGGTGCTGCTATGCCTCTGGTGGCCACCCACAAGATTGCGTTCGCGGTGGGCGCAATCGTGCTGCTCACCGCGATGAATCTGCGTGGAGTGCGTGAATCCGGCACTCTGTTCGCCATCCCAACCTACGCCTTCGTGGTCGGCGTGCTCGGCATGATCGTGGTCGGGATGGTGCGGACGTTCCTGCTCGGGGACAACCTGCGCGCCGAGAGCGCCGGTTTCGGCTTGGTCGAGGAGGGCGAGCACCTCGCCGGGCTCGCGTTCGCCTTCCTGTTGCTCCGGACCTTTTCCTCCGGCTCGGCCGCGCTGACGGGGGTGGAAGCCATCAGCAATGGGGTACCTGCGTTCCGCAAGCCAAAGTCCCGCAACGCGGCCACCACCCTGCTACTGATGGGGATGCTTGCGATCAGCATGTTCCTGGGCCTGCTCATGCTCGCCAATATCACCGGCGCCAAGATCGCCGAGAATCCCAAGGAGCAGCTGATCGGGGCGCCTGAGGGCTATCAGCAGGACACCCTGGTCGCGCAGCTCGCTGACGCCGTGTTCTCCGGCTTCTCCCCGGCATATTACTTCCTGCTCGCGGTGACCGGACTGATCCTCGTGCTCGCCGCGAACACCGCGTTCAACGGGTTCCCGGTGCTCGGTTCGATCCTGGCGCAGGATCGCTACCTGCCCCGCCAGCTGCACACCAGGGGTGACCGGTTGGCGTTCTCCAACGGCATCGTGTTCCTGTCTGCCGCAGCGATCTTGCTGGTGGTCGCCTTTGACGCGGAGGTGACCCGGCTGATTCAGCTCTACATCGTGGGAGTCTTCGTCTCCTTCACGCTGAGCCAGAGCGGGATGGTCCGGCACTGGAACCGGCTGCTGGTAAGCGAGACCGATCCTGTTGCGCGCCGCCGGATGCGGCGCTCGCAAGCGATCAACACCTTTGGCTTCGTGATGACCGGCTCGGTGCTGGTGGTGGTGCTGGTCACCAAGTTCCTTGAGGGCGCCTGGATCGCGATCATGGCCATGGTGGTGATCTTCCTGTTGATGCAGGCGATCCGCAGGCACTACGACCGGGTGGTCGCTGAGTTGGTCCCTCAGGAGGCCGATACCGTACTGCCCTCGCGCAACCACGCGATCGTGCTGGTGTCCACCCTGCACCTGCCGACCCTGCGGGCGCTGTCCTACGCCCGCGCCACCCGTCCCGACGTCCTCGAGGCGGTCACCGTCAACGTCGATGACGCGAGCACTCAAGCCCTGGTCGCGGAATGGGAGCAGCGGGGGCTGCCGGTGCCACTCAAGGTGGTCGAGTCGCCCTACCGGGAGATCACCAAACCAGTGATCGACTACGTCAAGCGGGCCCGCTCGGACAACCCCCGTAACGTGGTCACGGTGTTCATCCCGGAATACGTCGTGGGCCACTGGTGGGAGCAGATCCTGCACAACCAGAGCGCCCTGCGGATCAAAGGCCGCCTGCTGTTCGAACCTGGCGTGATGGTGACCAGCGTGCCGTGGCAGTTGCGTTCGTCGGCCCGGCTCGTCCAGCGTGACCAGCTGGCTCCGGGAGCGGTGCGCTGGGGCTTGGACACTGGTCCCGCCGGCACCTCAGGAAACGGTTCACCAGTCAGTAGCACCGTTACCGGCGACGGTCCACCTGATGATCCGGCAGCCGACGGTGCGGTGGCTACGCCCCAGCCACGGCAGGTCGACCGGCCATGACCCAGTCGTGACCCCCACCGAACTAGAGCTCACCGTCGGACCGGTGGGCCATGGTGGGTTCTGTGTGGCCCACCACGAGGGTCGAGTGGTGTTCGTGCGACACGCGCTGCCTGGGGAGCGGGTCCGCGCGGTGGTCACCGAGGATCGCGGCGGATCCTTCTGCCGAGCTGACGCGGTAGCAGTACTCGAACCGGTGGCCGGCCGGGTGCCGCCGCCGTGTCCGGCATCGGGACCAGGCGGCTGTGGTGGTTGCGACTTCCAACATGCCGACCCGCGGGTGCAGCGTCAGCTCAAAGGGCACGTGGTGGCCGAGCAGCTGCGCAGGATCGCCGGACTGGAGGTCGCGGTGACGGTGCAGGAGCTGCCCGGCGGCGTGCTGGGCTGGCGGACCCGGACCCGGCTCGCGGTGGACGAGGCGGGGCGGGTCGGTTTCCGGCAGCACCGCAGCCATACGGTGCTGCCGGTGACGGCCTGCCCGCTGGCGGTGCCCGGCTCCCTGGATCCGGTGTTGTCTCATCAATGGCGCCCAGGCGGTGAGCTGGAGGTGGTAGCCGACGACTTCGGGCAGCTGCATGTGGCGGAGCTGCGACCCGGTCGGCCGCCGAAGCAGCGTCGCGGTACCGGGCGTGTCACACGGCACGCCGCCGGTCGACGCTGGGACCTGTCCGCGCATGGCTTCTGGCAGGTCCACCCCGCCGCGGCCGATGCGTTGGCCGGGCTGGTCGGACAGTGCGCGACGGCTCCGCTCGGAGGCACGGCGTGGGACCTCTACGGCGGGGTAGGACTGTTCGCCTCAGTACTCGCCGGTCAGGTCGGGCCAACTGGCTCAGTGACGGTTGTGGAGGTCTCTCGTCGCGCGGCGGCCGACGGCGCGGCGGCGCTGGCCGACCTCGCGCAGGTGCGTTTCCTCCCCAGCCGGGTGGAGCGGGCGTTGGATTACCTGCCTGGATGTCCGGACGTGGTGGTGCTCGACCCGCCCCGGCGCGGAGCAGGCCGGGAGGTGGCCGCAGCGGTGGCCGACCGGCGGCCCGTTCGCATCGTGCAGGTGGCCTGCGACCCGGCGGCGCTGGCTCGCGACATCGCGGCCTATATACAGTGCGGTTACCGGTTGCTAGAGGTTCGGGCACTGGACGCGTTCCCGATGACTCACCACGTCGAGTGCGTGGCTGCGCTGGCTCGCTGAGGTCTTCTCCTAGACTGGGCTGTCCGTAGATTGGGGGATTGGTGACCCTATTGCAGTCGGTGCGCGGCCCGCAGGACGTCAAGTACCTCGATGCAGACGCGCTGACCCAGTTGGCCTTCGAGATTCGCACGTTCCTCGTTGACAAGGTGTCCCGCACCGGAGGGCATCTGGGCTCCAACCTCGGCGCGGTGGAACTCACCCTCGCGGTACATCGAGTATTCGACTCTCCGCACGACCCGGTGCTCTTCGACACCGGCCACCAGGCGTATGTGCACAAGATCCTCACAGGCCGGGCCGAGGGGTTCGATCGGTTGCGGAAGCGGGGTGGCTTGTCCGGCTATCCCTCCCGCGCGGAG
>JALZCO010000431.1 GCA_030863015.1 Actinomycetota bacterium | reverse complement strand
CCACTGATCCGCTACCACATCGCCGATACCGGGGGGCTCACCTCGTTCGATGCGATGCTGGCCTTCTTGGCCGGCCACGGTTTCGATCCGGCCACCGAGCTGGAAGGCCGCCGCGGCGTCCGTGAGCTGCCGTTCGTGCACGTGTTCGGACGCTCGCAGTTCACGGTGTCCTACTTCGGCGCGAACATCTATCCCGAGAACATCGCCGTTGGCCTGGAGCAGTCACCGGTCGCGGGATGGGTGACCGGCAAGTTCGTCATGGAATCCAGGGAGGACGCCGACCGGAACCGCTACCTGGCCATCGCGGTTGAACTGGCGCCCGGGGTGACCGGTACGGAGGAGATGCGCACGGTGACAGCGCAGTCGATCGCCGACCAGCTCTGCAGGCTGAACAGCGAATTCGTCCACTACACCCCACCAGAGCAGCAGCTTCCGCGGGTGCGCCTGTACCCGGCCGGTGACCCGGAGTACTTCCCACCCGGCGTCAAGCATCGCTACTCCCGCTAAGCTACTCAGAGTGCCGGGATTGCACTCAACGTGGCGGAAATCGGTGCAGGCGCGGCGTCTACCTGAGATGGCGTTTCTGCGGCGCAGGACACGGCAAGCGTCTGCGACTCCACCGGCTCCGGACCCCCTGCTCCTCGATCCTCGCGCCTTCGCGAGGATCGACGTGATCCGGGACTCGATCCGGGAGTTGTACGCGAAGCTTTCCGGCGCGACCGTCAAGTCCTACGCGGCGGACCTCACACCGCTGCACCCGATGACCGCGCGCGGCCAAGATCCCATCATCGAAGCAGAGCAGTTGGCGAGGACCATATCCCGGCACCTCAGGATGACCGACGTACAACTGATCGTGTCGTTCAAGAAGATCAGAGGCGACGGCCAGTTGAGCCCGGCGGCAGAAATCAAACTCGGCGCCGGGCCGGACTACTTCATCACGCTGAGCCCGCGTTATCGCAACGATCGCCGCGACATCGCCGCCGTGCTCGCACACGAGGTGATGCACATATTCCTGCACAGATCAGGAATCCGGTTTGCGGACCGCATCAAGAATGAGATACTCACCGACACCGCGTCGGTGTACCTCGGCACCGGCTGGTTGGCATTGAACGCGCACCGGATGAGCACCACATACTCCGGTAATACCTGCACAACCTCGACACAGTCTCTGGGATACGTATCCCCGGAAGAGCTCGGCTATATACTCGCCAAGCGAGCACTGGCCGGCGACCAGCACATCGAGACCCATCTGAGCCCGCACAACACGGTCCGTCATGCCTACCGAGTCGGCTACCAGCGCGCCTTGGACGACTACCAGCGGGCCCCGCTGGTGGACTGTAACACCATGGCAGCAGTGCAGTACCAGAAAGACAAGATGTACGCCGAAGAACTGACCGCATATCGCGGCCTCACGTCGCCTTTCGATGGAGGTTACCGGTTCCAGGGATATGACCCGATGAAGGTGATATTCCATTGCCCCACTTGTCATCACCTGATGAAAACACCGGTCGACCGCTCGATGACCATTCGTTGCCGCGTATGCCAATCAGCCCTGAAATGCGAGACCTGAGGCCATGTTCAAGCAGGTCGTACGACTACCGGGACATTGCGGGCAGCGAAGATTCCCCGGCCATAGAACTGCAACGGCATCCCGCGGGCCAGGCCGATCTCGGCGTACCGGTCCAGCAGCACGCCCACTGCGACCCGGGCCTCCACCCGGGCCAGCAACTGGCCGATGCAGAAATGGATGCCGTAGCCGAACGCGAGGTGGTGGTTGCCGCAGCGATGGATGTCGAACCGGTCCGGGTCGTTGAACTCGCGTTCGTCCCGGTTGGCGGCCAGCAGCCACGGCGTGACGATCGCATCCGCCGGAATGACCTGGCCGCCCAACTCGGTCTCGACCATGGTCACCCGGCCGACCTGGGTGAACGAGGAGCGATACCGCAGCACCTCCTCAATGGTGGCCTCCACCAGCGAGCGGTCCGCGTGCAGCTCGGTCCACACGTCGGGGTTCTCGTCCACGCACAGCACGGTGTTGCCGAGCAGCGCGGTGGTGGTGATGCGCCCGGCAAGCAGCAACACAACCGAGAAGTTCACCACCTCCTCGTCGGACAGCCGCTCGCCGTCAGCCTCCACGGCGGCCAGCCTGCTGATCAGGTCCTGGCGTGGCCGCGCTCGCCGATCGGCGCAGTGCTCGCCCAAGTAAGCGAGCATGTCCACGGTGGCGTCATCGATCTTGCGGGCCAGCTCCGGATCGTTCGGGTCAGCCGTGTCCTGTTCGAACAACCGGTCCGCCCAGGCCCGGAACAACTCGCGGTCCGAGGTCGGCAGGCCGAGCAACTCAGCGATCACGGTCACCGGTAGCGGGTAGGCCAAAGCGGAGACGAGGTCGAACTCGGCTGCACCGCCGGTGGCATCGAGCAGCTCGTGGGTGACCTCGGCGA
>JALZCO010000421.1 GCA_030863015.1 Actinomycetota bacterium | reverse complement strand
AGCCAGGACCGGGTGAGCCGGCCGGCGCCGAGCGGCAGTGATACCGCCACATCCGGCTCTTCATCGATACCGCTGGCGATCTCCAGGGATCCGCCGCCAATGTCCAGCATCAGCACCCGACCAGCTGACCAGCCACACCACCGGCGGACCGCGAGGAAGGTGAGAATGGCCTCCTGCTTACCAGAGAGCACCTCGAGCTCGATCCCGGTTTCAGCCTGCACCCGCGCGAGCACCGCATCGACGTTGGAGGCGTCGCGCACCGCTGAGGTGGCGAAGGCCATCAGGTCCGCACAGCTCATCGCGGACGCCGAGTCGACGGCGGTACACACGGTCCGGATCAAGTGATCGGCGCCCTCACGGGTGATCTTTCCCCGGGCGTCCATGTGTTCGGCCAGCCGCAGCACCGACTTCTCCGACGTCATCGGCATCGGGTGTCCGCCACGGTGTGCGTCCACCACCAGCAGGTGGACTGTGTTGGAACCCACATCGAGTACGCCGAGTCGCACGGCAGGTCAGGCTACCTGCCTGAGATGTCTTCTGTCCCCGTTAGGCGTCGTACTTGTAACCCAGCCCACGGACGGTGACCAGGTGCTGGGGTGACGAGGGATCTCGCTCGATCTTGGAGCGCAACCGCTTGACGTGCACGTCGAGGGTCTTGGTGTCACCGACGTAGTCGGCTCCCCAAACCCGGTCGATGAGCTGGCCCCGGGTCAGCACCCGACCCACGTTACGCAGCAGGTACTCCAGCAGATCAAACTCCTTGAGCGGCAACCCGATCTCCTGCCCGGCGACGGTGACGGTATGCCGCTCGACATCCATCCGCACCGGGCCGGCCTCGAGCACCGAAGGCCCGAGGGCCGCATCCCCCTCGACGTCTCCGCCACGGCGTAACACCGCACGGATCCGGGCGATGAGCTCGCGGGCCGAGTAAGGCTTGGTGATGTAGTCGTCAGCGCCCAGCTCCAGGCCGACCACCTTGTCGATCTCACTGTCCCGGGCGGTTACCATGATTACCGGGACGGCGGAGCGGGCTCGCAGCTGCTTGCAGACATCGGTGCCGCTCATTCCGGGCAGCATCAGGTCGAGCAGCACGATGTCGGCCCCGTTGCGGTCGAACTCCTCCAAGGCCGCGGATCCGGTGGTGGCCACCGCTGTCGAGAAGCCCTCCTTTCGTAGCAGGAAGGCCAGCGGGTCTGCGAAGGATTCCTCATCCTCGACGATCAGCACCCTGGTCACAGCGATCCTCCCACGTGCTCGGGTGTCGACGGCATGCGCGGTGTGTGGTCCGCGCTTTGCGGATGCGCGGGCACCCGCAGGGTGAAGGTTGATCCGGTGCCTGGCCTGCTCCACAACTGCACGTCACCACCATGGTTGGCAGCGACGTGCTTGACGATCGCCAGGCCCAGCCCGGTCCCACCGGTGGCCCGGCTGCGTGCCTGGTCGATCCGGAAGAACCGCTCGAACACGCGTTCCTGGTGCTCGGCAGCAATCCCCAGGCCACGGTCGGTGACGGCGATCTCGACGAAACCGTTCGCCAGACGCCGGCTGACCGAAACCGGGCTACCCGGTGGCGAGTAGGACACCGCGTTGTCGACCAGGTTGGACAGCGCGGTAACCAGCAGCGTCGCGTCACCGTCGAGCAACAGCCCGCTCGGCGGGTCGACGGTGATCCTGATGTCAGCCGATTCCGCGACCAACCGGCAGCGATCCAGTGCCTCGCGCACCACCTCATCGACCTCGACGGTGGCCAACTCGGGAAGCCGCTCAGCGCCCTGCAACCGGGACAGCGCAATCAGTTCGGTGACCAGCGCGCCCAATCGGGTGGCCTCATTGAGGATCTTGGTGCCGAACCGGCGCACCTCATGCGGATCGTCGGTGGCGTCCAGGACTGCCTCGGCCAGCAGCGCCATCGCCCCGACCGGTGTCTTCAGCTCGTGGCTGACATTGGCCACGAAGTCGCGCCGGGTCGCTTCCAGCCGGACCGCGTCAGATTCGTCGGATGCGTCGATGACGGTGAACCCGTCACCCAGCGGTCGGACCTCGCCGAGTACCGCGGTGGGTCCCCGTCCGGATCGGACCCCCCGGTCCAGCGGGGAGAGGTCGACCTGAACCACCGCGCCGGTCGCGCGCACCTGTTCGGCGGCCTTGCCCGCGCGCTCATCCAAACGCGACTCACGAACCAGGCCCAGCTCGACCGCGGCCGCGTTGGCCAGTACCACGTCACCGAAGCTGTTCAGCAGCACCACCCCGTTGTGTGAAGACAGCACCACTCGCTGGACAAGGTCGGCCGTGGACCCACCATCCGTGGATCCTTGCGGCTTCGCCGTCTGGACGCGGCGGCCGATCAGGAACCCGAAGACCAGTCCAACCATCAGCACACCGATCGCGGCGAGCACGACGGCTGCGAGTGTCACGTGGCAATCGTAAGCACCGGAGCCGGTGAAAGTTCTAGGCCTGGCGCACTGCCTGTGACCGGATCGACGGTCCCACGGCAAATCTTCCCCCGCCGTTCACCACGGGTTCACCCCTTGGCGCCGTTGGCCGTCAGGCATTCTATGGCCGTGTCGGGCTCTAGATAGGTCCCACCACGAGTGACCGGACGTAGCTGATCATCGAAGTCGTACCGCAGCGGGACGCCGGTCGGGATAGTAATTCCGGCGATGGTCTGGTCGTCGATCCCATCCAGATACTTGATCAGAGCGCGCAGCGAGTTGCCGTGCGCGACCACGAGCACGGTATGCCCGGCCCGCAGATCGGCCACGATGGACGACTCCCAGTACGGCAACATCCGGGCCACCACGTCGGCTAGGCACTCGGTCCTGGGGACGGCGACGCCGGCGTACCGGGGATCGCGATCCTGGCCGAACTCGCTGGCCGGTTCGATCGGTGGGGGCGGGACAGCGTAAGACCGGCGCCACAGCGCGAACTGCGCGTCGCCGTATTCCGCGCGGATCTGGGACTTGTCCTTGCCCTGTAACGCACCGTAGTGACGCTCGTTGAGCCGCCAGTTGCGGCGCACCGGGATCCAGTGCCGGTCAGCGGTGTCGAGCGCCAAGCAAGCGGTGCTGATCGCGCGGCGCAGCAGCGAGGTGTGCAGCACGTCGGGCAGCAGCCCGGCGGCGCGCATCAGTACGCCGGCTCGCGCTGCCTCCCGCTCGCCCCGTATCGACAACGGCACGTCCACCCAGCCGGTGAACAGGTTCTTGGCGTTCCACTCGCTCTCGCCGTGGCGGAGCAGCACCAGGGTGCCCAGGCTCATAGGCCGCAGCCTGCCAGGTGCCATGGCGACGATCCGAGACACCCCACCGTCGCAGAGCAGAGTCACATTCTGCCCTATGGCCATCAACTCGTGTTCCGAATAGCCCGAACGGGCGCTGGTCGTGACTGCTAGGTTACGCATACATTAACGCGCAACGACGGTGTTCACGGAACCCCTGCTGACACCCCACCGTCGTTGCAGGGAACCGCTGGCCACTCGCTTCCCCCGCCCCCCGGGAAAGGCTGGTCGCACAGCGGTTCCCTGCCTGTGTGGTACTCAAAGAGTCACATCGCTGATTGTGCGTTGCATTGTGCTGGCGCTGATTCTCGGCACGCAAACGATCAGGCGCCGGTCGGTCTCTCAGCGTAATCCCGAGTATTGCGGTAGTGCGGCTCCGGAGATCCGTTCGTCCGCTGCGAAGTCCGGGCGGTCTCGCCAGCAGAACCAGACAAAGGTAGACGGTTCACCAGCGGGCGTGGCGACCGCTGAAGGTGCCTGGCAGTCCGCCCTCGTAGAGGTACTTCGCTTCCTCGGCAACCTCCCGGGTCAGGCATGGCCACGACGCGGCGACGCCGTTGCTGTCGCGGCACGCCCAGCAGCGACCCTGCGGGTCTGGAACATGTGCGTTCAGCGCGCTGCGCCACATGTCCGGCAAGTCCGCCAGGATTGCTGCCATGCCCATGTCTATTTACCTCCCGGAGATCGAGCCACCTTACAACCGGCGAGTCCGGTCGCAGTTCATACCAGCGATTGCTACCGACCGAAGCAGCCGATCGGGGGATGACCTCGCTGTGCAACGGACCGTATCCGCTGGGTGACTGCGCACTGGGCTATTTCCTCCTCGACACTCCGACGCGACACTCTGAAGGCAACACGCCACTGCCGCAGCCGAGCAGCGCGGCCGGGCGGCAGTGGCTCAATACGGTGTGAACTGTATGTCGCTATCGGTGTCGCCACCGTTACGGTACGCTGTCAACAGTCGTCACGCTCGTCACGCGGACGCCGAACACCGGCGTCGGCAGCCGACCTCGGCATCACCGGCGTCACTAGATGGATGCCACACCGCGGGCGAAAGTGTAGTCCAATCGGCTTACGTTTAAATCGGGTGCCATCAAGGTCTTGAGATCCACCCGCGCGACTGAGAGTGTGTCACCGCTCTCCTCGTCGGTTCCCCCACGGAGCCCGGCAGGTGAGCGTAAGCCCGTGGTTCGTCCTCCCCCGTCGGACCGCGGCCCGCCACGGATCCCTGGGTGCCCCCCACCCAGAACGGATTCACTACGCGGGACATCGTGGCGGGGCGACCCGAGTGTGCGACTCCCCCCCTCTCCCCGGGTCGCTCCGCCACAGCAAGTCATCAGTTCAGCGCACCAGATGCTCGAATGCGGAGAGGTTGACCAGCGACTCACCACGGGCCACGCGCCATGCCCATTCGCGCCGGATCGACGAAGCAAAGCCAAGCTCCAGCAAGGTATTGAAGTCACCATCGGCGGCCTCGGCCACCTGGCCCAACACCCGGTCCAGCTCGTCGGTGGTCACCGCATGATGGGCTAACCGGCCCACGAGGTAAATGTCGCCGACCTTGTCCAAGGCGTAGTGCACGCCGTACAGCCGGGCGTTGCGCCGTAGCAACCAGCGGTAGACATCTCCGCGCGCCTCGTCGGGATGCCGGCACACGAAGGCCTCTACCAGCACCCCGTGCTGGCCAACCAGCAGCCAGCAGCTGGTCTGCAACCTGTTGGTCCCCGGCAGGGTAAGCAGGAAGCTGCCCGGCTCACGGTGTTCGTGCTGCAGGCCGGCCTCGTCGAGTACCGCAGCGATGATCTGATCCAGCTCGGCCGGACGGCTCACACCGCCACCTCACGCTGCAGGACCTCCACCCGGTAGGCCGCCGCGGCGTCGGCGTAGACCTGCAGCAGCGCCTCAGTAGTGCGCTCCCAGGAAAAGTGCCGGGCATGTCCGATGGCGCCAGCGGCTAGCTGCGCACGACGCACGGGGTGCAGCGCCACGGCGGACAGCGCATCAGCCCAGTCGACCGGCTGGTGGCCTGCCACCAGGTGACCGGACACCCCGTCGGCTACCGCTACCGGCAAGCCACCCACGTTGGCTGCGACCACCGGCGTTGCGCATGCCTGCGCCTCCAGTGCCACCAGACCGAATGACTCGTTGTAGCTGGGCACCGCCACCACGTCGGCGGCCCGGTACACGCTGACCAGCTCAGCACCACTTTGCGGGGGGACGAAGACCACCTGATCCTTGATACCGGTCGCGGTGGCCAGCTGGTGCAGCAC
>JALZCO010000381.1 GCA_030863015.1 Actinomycetota bacterium | reverse complement strand
CCATCAAGCATCTCGACTTCTCCACTGCGCAACCCGTGGACACCCACCCTCCAGAGCACTGCCAGCCGGGCGAGGCCGCGACACAGTTCGCTCCGGGTGACTTCATTCTCGTCAAGGGACACGGTCTCCAAGGTTGGCTGATCACATTCGGTCAGAAGATGCGCATCCACGGAGCCGACCGGAAATACGTGGACTGGGCGCACGCCGCGCTGATCGTGGACCACGACGGCACCCTGATTGAGGCGGTGGGTACCGGCGTCAGGGAAAAGCCACTCGATTACTACACCGGGCGGCACTACCAGATCTTCCGCATCAAGGCCTCGGACGAGAATCGTGCGGAGGCAGTCGCGTTCGCCAGATCGGTGCTGGACAAAAAGGCCAAGTACGGACCACTGACGATCATCAGCATTGCTCTGTCGATGCTCACCGGCAGCAAGCTGATGTTCTTCATCGACGGTCAGTACGTGTGCTCCGGACTCGTCGCCAGCGCGCTGGAACGGACCGGCAGCATTTTCAACCGGTGCGCGTCGAACATCACGGCCGCCGATCTGGCGAAGTACTTCGATCCTGCACAGCGCCCTTACCTGGCAATGAGCGAGACGTCGTCGCGAATCTCGCCGCCAAGCGGCCCGGAGGCACTGGCGAAGACTTCCCGGACAAGCTGAGCGCGCGACCGGATGCCTAGCTTGCGATAGATGTTCGACAGATGGAACTCGATCGTTTTCGCGGAGAGGAACAGTTGTGCGGCGGCCTCTACGTTGGTGGCTCCATCGGCAACGACCAGCGCCACCTGCAGCTCCTGCGGGGTGAGCTGAGTGGTTGACCCTTCACGGCGAGGCCGCGACGCGATTCCCGTCGCGCGAAGCTCGGCCTCGGTTCGCTGGGCCCACAATCTCGCTCCCAGCCGGGTGAAGGTGCTCAGTGCATCGCCGAGCACCTGTCGGGCCTCGGTCGGGCGACGGTGGCGGCGCAAGAATTCACCAAAGCACAGCTGGCTGCGGGCTTGTTCGAAGGGCTGCTGCGCGCGCTCGTGCCACTGCAGGGCCTCGGTGAAAGCGTTGTACCCCTGCTCATCGTCGGCGTACAGCAGGCCGCGGCAGCGGGCGAAGACGGCGTGTTCGGTCGGTCGGCCGGTCCGCTCGGCCTCTGTGGCCAGCACGTCGAAGGCGCGCTGGGCCCGGTGTGGTTGCCCCGCGCGGACATACGCCTCGACCAGGTCGCCCGCCCAGCTGAGCAGCACCGGATTGCCCAGCCCACGCGCGTAGGCGAACTCGGCGAAGACGGAAAGGTGCTCCGCTGCCAGGTCCGGACGGCCGTCACCCAACTCGGAGAGGCCCAGTGCCAGGGCCGCACGAGCCTCGACGATCCGAGCCCCCGACGGCGCCGCCAGCTCGACGGCCCTGGCGGCGTGTTGCCAGCATTCCGCCGCGTTGCCGAGGGTCGCTTCGAAGGTGGCCAGCACGATCAAGGCGTTCGGCAGTTCGGTCAACCAACCGGTCTCCTCGGCAAGGTTCACCGCGGCATGCGCGTGGGCCAGTCCGGCTGTCCAGTCACCGTCGCGCCAGCACTGGCTCGCCAGCCACGACAGCTGGAAGGGCAGTAGACCGACCGCTCCCACTGACCGCGTCATCCGGACCGCGAACTCGAGCCATCGACGTGCCGCCGCATGATCTCCCACCGACGCGTAGGCGGTGGCGGCGACGACGAGGAGCTGATCGATTGACAGCGGGTCGTACTTTGTCAGGTGTTCCTCGCACCAGATGAGCAGATCTCGCGCCTGTGCGGTCTCGCCGTCGATGGCCAGGGTGAGAGCCTCGATCAGTACCACCGGAAGGCGGGTTTGCGCTGGCAGGTCTCGCACCAGACCGGCCGCCCGGCGTGCCAATTCCACGGCCAGGCGCTGATCGCCAAGGTTGACGCTCATCAGAGCGGCCTGGCTGCGCATGTACGCCGATCGAGCAGGTTCGGTGATCTCGGTTCGATCGGCCAGATCCAGCAGTTCGTCGCGTGCCTCCACCGGTTGCCCAGACCACATCCGAACGCGACATTGCAGGTGCTGCACCGTGGTGATCGAGTGCTGATCGTCCGTCTCGGCCAAAGCGAGTTCGAGCAGCGGCACGGCTGTCCCAACGCATCCGGCAGCCTGGCTTGTCAGTGCCGTTTCCAGGATCCGCTTGATCCGGGCCGGGCCCACCGGGCTCAATCGCGCTGCGCGTTCGAACAGGGCAAGGGCCGTAACGTGGCTTTGCCGAGCGGCGGCCTGCCTGGCCGCGGCGGTCAGCTGCTCCGCGACGTTCTCGTCGGGCGTAAGGGTCGCGGCCGCGAGGTGGAAGGCGCGCCGCTCAGCCGCTCCCGGGCTGCGTCGCCGCTCGTAGACGGCGGCCAGTGCCTGGTGTGCGGTGCGCTTTCGCCCCGCAGCGGCCGCGTGATAGATCGCGCTGCGAACGAGTGGGTGCCGGAAGCGGACGCCGCTGGTGTCCTGCACGAGTAGGCCCGCATCCTCGGCTGCGTCCAGGTCGCGTCGACCGAGGCCCTGCTGGGCCAGCGCGTCGTCCACTGCGTCGTCCGCCGAGCCCGCGACCGCGATCAGCAGGACGGCACGGCGGGTGTTCTCCGACAGGCCAGCCATCCGCCGCTCGTAGGCGCGAACCAGCCGCCTGCTGAGGTGCACCGGCTCCACCGGCAACGTCGGTGACCAGGTGGTCGGCAGGTCCAGCAACGCGAGCGGGTTGCCAGCGGTCGCTTCCCATATCGCGCTGGACAGCGGCCCCCGATCGGCAACCAGCTGCTTGGCCGCCTCGAAGTCCAGACCGTTGAGGGCCATCTCCGGTAGCGCGGCCAACCACCGCTCCGCGGCCGGTGAAACGTCGACGCGTAGCGAGCTGTGAGCACCACCGCGATGTGCTCGGCGCGCATACGCCGGATCGAGAAGACCAAGGCCTCCAGTGACGGGAGATCGAGCAGGTGTGCGTCATCCACCGCGATGAACAGCGGTTGATCATCGGCGGAGTTCGCCAGCAGGGTAAGGGTGGCAGCAGCCACGCCCAGCCGGTCACCGTGCACCGCCGGACCTAGATCCAGGGCAGCTTTCAACGCCGTGGCCTGCGCGCCCGGAAGCCCGGGCAACGCATGGATGAGCGGCCCGAGGAGCATGGACAACCCGGCGTAGGGGATATCGATTTCGGCCTCGTGCCCGTCGACGCGGATAATCCGCAGATCCTTGGCGCATTCGGCAGCGGCGGAAAGGAGCCTGGTCTTCCCCATCCCCGGGTCGCCGCGAACGACCAGCGCTCCGGGCTTGCCCTGTACGGCATTTGCCAGCACGAGCTGAAGCCGTTCGCGCTCGTGATGGCGCCCAACCAGCATGAGTGGAGCCTAACGCGGTGGCAGAGGGAACACGGATAGCTTTTCGATGACGAACTTCGGCGCGGAAAGCAGTCTGTTCCTTATCGTGTGCAATTGTGTGCGGTCTGCAGCAGTCAAACCATGGCCGGGCGGTTTCGACAGGAGCCTCGGCGGTCGCGGCCAGCGCCGTATCGGCCGTTGGCGTCCAGCGTGGCGAGCTCACGGCGCAGTCTGGCCAAGCACCGGGCCCGGGTAGGTCCGATACTTCCCACCGGCATCCCGAGCCGGCGCGAAATCTCGGTGTAGGGCAGTGGCGGCTCGATGACGAGGAGCGCGAGAAGGTCCTGGTCGCGGCGAGACAGCCGGCGCTGCGCCGTCTGCACCAGCATCCGCTCCTCCCGCTGGAGCGTCTCCTCCTCGGGCGACCGCGGTTCGGTGCGCATCACGACGGTTCGGCTTGCCGTAGTTCCGATCAGCTCCGTGTCGTCGATATGCGGGGTCTCCCGTTGACGGAGGCTGAACGCCTTGAGACATTCGCGGTGCAGGATGCTGCGCAGCCAGCCGCCGAGCGCCTGTGCGCTTCGAAGTGTCTCGATGTGCGCAACCGCGGCCAGCCAGGTCTGTTGCACCACGTCGTCGGCGGTGGGGCCGCCGAGACCGCGGGCTCTGGCCACCCGCCAGAGGCGGTCGTCGAATCGGTCGACGATCTTGCGCCAGCTCGTTGCGCAACCCCCTCTCGCTGCGGCGACAAGATCTTCCAGATCGGTGTCGTGGCTGACCCAGGTGGCGGTGGAGGTGGTTAATTCGGTCGTCGTCACTTGGTGAACCTCCAGCCATCCCACTGGGATCTACGCCGTACGCGATGTCGTACGGGGTTCACAACTTACGAAGTTTCCAGCCCTCTTTGGATCCGGAGAATCCCTAGGGTTGGTTGGCCAGGGGTGGGCCGTCTGGGGCAAGGGGGTGCTAGGGCAGGCGTCGTCCTTGCCGCTGGTACGCCGATTGTCACGTATCGTTACCGATCTGACCCGTGTTCAGCTAAGGGAGTCCTAAGTGATCAGCACGATCGAGGTTGCCGAACAGGGGAGTCCCCTGACGTATACGTTCGAGGACCTGATGCGCTACCACGGTCCGGGTTCTCCTGGCGGCGTTGCGCACGCGTTGAAGGTGCTGGAAAGGGTGCTGCCGCTCCTTGAGCCGGGCGGGTTACCGGAGCGACGCGAGATCGTCGTGGACACCGCCTTTGCCGGACCGGGCGCGCGCGATGCGTTCGAAATGGTCACCCGTGCCGTGACCGAAAACCGCTATGTCGTCGATGAGGTGTTGGCCCGTCCCGATCTGGGTTCGACACGCGAGCGCTTCATTTTCCGGCTCGGCTACCGGGGGCGTAGTGTGACCGCTTTCCTTCGCGAGGGATACGTCACAGAGGAGTTTCTCGCACTGGTGCGCCAGGAGAGCCGAACCTCTGAGGAGGAGAGCCACCTGACTGTCCTGAAGCAGGAGATGGCTGGGCGGTTGCTAGCAAGCCCCGCGACGGCGGTGTATGACGTCGATGATGAGGCCTGAGAGCAGTTATGCAACCTTTCGTCCGCTGCTGCCGCTCTCACTGTCGTGGCGCTCGGCCAGTACCTTGTGTGGAACTTGCAGCAGGCGCATCAGAGTGACCAACCCGAGCCCACCGACCATGTTGCCCAGGGCCGCAAACGCAAATAACCCCAACCAGTCGGCGTAACCGAACGGAGCGCCAGCTTCCAGCGCGGCAAAACAGACCAGCGAAGCCACGATCGCATGGTTCACTTGGCCTGCGCCCAGCAAAAAGCCCATAACGACTGCCGGCACCAGGCGCAGGCCTTCAGACTCCGTGGAGTGCTGGAGGTAGGTCATCAACGTGATGAGCATGCCGCCGACAACAGCAAGCGCGAAGGCCTTCCAGGTGATACCCAATTCGATATAGTGCGTTCCCGCCTCCACCGCAGTGGGACGCAGTGCCGGAAAGCCGGCCATCACGATGGCCGTGACCACCCATCCGCCCGCCAGATTGGTAACCAATGTCGCTGTCCACAGTCGTCCGAGCGACAGTAGTGACGCAGCTTTGGCCACTACCGCCGCCACCGGGACGAGAAAATTCTCTGTGAATAGTTCACTACGCGCCAGAGTCAGCGCGATGAAGCCGATTGAGAACGCGAGGCCGCCGAGGAGAACGCTGTGGGTGACATTTTCCACCAACAACAGCGCCAGTACACCGACACCAACGTCCAGACCACCGAGGAAGCCGGTCGCAAACAGACCGGACCAGGAACGGCCAAGACGTTGCTGGCCCTCGTCCACCAGCCGGTCGAAAGTCCGCTCGGAGTCCTGTTGCGGTACTTGGGGTACGGCGGGGCTGGTGGCGGAACTATCACTCATAAGCTGATGCTAGGCGGTTGGCACTCACAACGGAGCGGAAGAGCGATCTCACCTCCACACCAGCGCGGTCAGCAGGAGAGATCATGACCCGTGCCGCTCGCAGCAAAGAGCGGCCCGCGGCAGGACCTTGAGCAAGCCATGGCGCTGCTCTCCGCAAGCTGACGCCGGGACTGCGAGCCGTCCGCGCTCGTGAGGTGCAGTGCAGACTTGCCGCCTGGCCTCGTACCACGATGCGGCGTGATCACCCCACGCTCAGTGTGCCGCGTAGCCGCCGTCGACGAGGTGGTAGCTGCCGGTGATGAATGAGGCATGGTCTGAGAGCAGGAACGCGACTAGCTCGGCAACCTCACTGGCCTGAGCGAGTCAGCCGATCGGGTGGGTACGGACCAACGTCC
>JALZCO010000369.1 GCA_030863015.1 Actinomycetota bacterium | reverse complement strand
CCACAGCACAGCTGCCGGCGAGTCCGTCCGGTCTGGGTGGCCGATGATGGCGCCGAAGCGCAGCACGGCGTCCTGTCCGCGGTCGAACAGCGCCGCGCCGTCGGGCACCCGCAACCGCTGCAGCCTCCGGTCCACCGGGTCCCGCCCAAAGTACAGCGCCAGCCCGACCGCGATGGTGATCACCGACATCAGCAGTTCTGGGCTCAAGCCGTGCCATAGTGTGAACTCCGGTGGCACCGCAGACGGCGCGATGTCGGCCACCGCCCGAGCCGCCACGGGGTTGAGCAGCGCCACGCCCGGGCCGAGCACGACTCCGGCCAGGGCGGACACGGCCACCGGGATCAGGAACGCCGGCGCGGGCTCATAGAGGTTTGACTGGCGCAGCGTCCCGCCGAAGGCTCCAAAGAAGATGCGCGTGCCGTAGGCGAAGGTCAGGGCCGAGGCGGTCACCGCGAGTACCGCAGCCACCGGCCCCGCTCCGGGGGCGAAGTCGGCGTCGAGGAAACCTTCGAACAGCGACTCCTTGCTGATGAAGCCGATCAACGGTGGCACGCCGGCCATCGAGAGCCCAGCCAAGCCGGTGAGTGCAGCGGTGACGGGCATAGCGCGGCGCAACCCGCTCAGCTCGCGGATGTCTCGGCTGCCGGCCTCCCGGTCGATGATGCCGACGAGCATGAACAGCGTCGCCTTGAACAGTGCATGGGCCGCGGTGTGGAGCACCGCGGCGGCGAGGGCGGTGGCGGTTCCCACCCCGATCGCCGCGACGAGCAGCCCGAGCTGACTGACCGTGGACTGGGCAAGGATGGCCTTGAGGTCGTGCTCGCGCAGCGCGAGCACCGCGCCGACCACCGCGGTGAGAAGACCGACGACAACGAGGACCCCAGACCACACCGGTCGCTCGGCGAACATCGGCGTGAAGCGCATCAGCAGATAAATGCCTGCCTTGACCATGGTCGCCGCGTGCAGGTACGCACTTACCGGGGTCATCGCGACCATCGCTCCGGGCAACCAGAATGAGAAGGGCAGCTGAGCCGACTTAGTGAACGCCGCGACGATGATCAGAGCGCCGATCGGGCCGGCCAGCGGAGAGGCCAGGATCCGCTCGGGCTCAGCCAGTACGGTGGCGAGGTCGGTGGTCCCGCTGACCAGGATGATCAGGATCAGTGCGACCAACAGCGCTAGCCCGCCTGCGGCCGTCACCATCAGGGCGCGGCCGCCGGGCTTTGTCGCCCTTGCCCCCGCGGTGGTGATCAGGAAGAAGGAGCACACCGTGGTGAGCTCCCAGAACACGTACAACAGCACCAGGTCGTCCGCGAGGACCAGACCGAGCATCGACGCGGCGAACAGCGTCAGTAACGCATACACCGCACTGTGCGGGTCGTCCTGGCCGAGGTAGCGGGGACAGTAGCCCATGATCAGAGCGCCGACGCCCAGCACCAGCAGGCAGAACAGCGCCGCCAACCCGTCAAGCCGTAGCGATAGGGACACGCCGAGCGAGGGCAACCAACTCCAGGACACGGTGACGGCGTCGCCACCGAGCACCGTCGGGGCGGCCGAGGCCAGCAGCAGCCCTACCCCCAGGAACCCAGCGGCCAGCAGATAACCGGTGTCACGGCCCAGGCGGCCTACCACCAGGGGCACCACCACCGCCAAAGACAGCATGGCGCCCAGCGCCAGCAGGAGGATCACGGCCGGTGATCAGCACTTATCCGGCGGTGGGGCGCCGAGCATTACGCAGCACGTCGCCTGGCTGCTCACCTGCATGGCCACGCTGCCCAAAACCCGGCGAGACAACCCCGCGCCGCGCCGTCCCACCACCAGGAGGTCAATCTTCTCCCTCTCAACGAGGTCCAGCAGCGCCCGGGTCGGCTCACCCGCCGCAATCTCAGTGTCAAGCATCACAGAGTCCTGCGGCAGCCAGCCCGCGCGGTCGTCCAACAAAGCGCGGGCCTGCTGCCACTGCTGCTCGTCACCCCGCTCCGCCCCGTCGGCGTCAACGACCACAGCGAGCACAACCCGACCGGCCGACCCGACCACGAGCCGAGCAGCGTCACGAACGGCCTGGTCGGACTCGGGCGAGCCGTCCACCCCGACCAGCACCGCCAATCCGTTCGACCAGGCCTGGGCGTCCGAAACCACTGCCGACATTCGGCGTGACTCAATACTCGTGGAGCGCGTCCAGGCCCGCTCCGCCGCGATCGGCGCGAAAAGCGGTCCCAAGATGGCGCCGAGCAGAAACCATCGTCGGTCCCGGTGCCCACGTCGCCACAGCAGAAACACTACTGCGGTCATCCCCCCAAGCACCCACAGCACCACGAACAGCATATATAGCCAGGCCACGTCCACCTCCCAGCGTGGAACCGTTGGAGCCGCGTCGGACAAACGTACGTTGGACTAATCGGTCGACGCGGGTGACTACGTGGATCGATGCGCGGTTCCTACGGTATGCCGCCCCACGACGACCTCACTGAACACCGGCACCGTCAGGCCGAGCGCAGCGTGCGAGCATTGCGCGTCGGCCGTTGCGCTGTGCCTCGAAATCCGCGTAGCTGAGTCGACCTGTTCAAGGTTAAGTGAGTTAAGTGATCTGCCGCCGAGTTCGCCGCTTGATCGCTCCGTAAACCGCAGTCGCGAGGAACAGTATGGCCCCGACGACTGTCAACCAGAACAGGCCTTCGACGACCGCGCCCAGAATGGACAGCACCAGCCAGACTGATAACAGTACAATAATTACACCCAACATGGGCGTCTCCTTTCTTGTGCAGAGAATGGCGGCAGAATGCGCAACAGATGCCGCCACCTGACTGTACGGCCTCAGCAACGAGGGGGCATCTCGATGCCACGAAACCGGGTCGCATGTCTAATCAATCCGCCTCCCGTTCCACGGCTGTTTATCGACGTGTCGAATGAGTACCGCAGGGCGGACAGCAATTCTATACAGGCGCCTAGCGCGGCGGACGCCGAGTCAGTTCTGTTGAACGCGTCCTTGGGCGGCGTCCTTGGCGTTGGCCGCGCTGTCCTTGACGTTCTCGCCGGCCTGCTTGACATCGGCTTCCGCCTGGTCGGTCTGGCCCTCGGCCTGCAGGTCCTTATTGCCCGTCACCTCGCCGACTTTATTCTTGGCCTTGCCGACGACTTCCTGAACCTTGTTCTTTGCCTTGTCGGTGAAGCTCATACTGACTCTCCTTTGAATCGTTCGGGGCATGATTGGGTGGAGATAGCGACAGGCTGCGTCACGGGCAGCGAGCGGTCCGAAGGGCCAATGACCATTGGATCTGCTACCAACCGAACTAGAACGCCCTACCGAACACGACGTAGTCACGTCGCTTGCCAACCGGGCTGAACCTAACTGTCCAGGCCTGTACGGTCGACGTTGCGGTGGAATCGCATTCCACTCAGACCACCGAGGATCGCGCCGAGCAAGCTCATCGCGGCGGCGGCGAGTGCGGCGATGATGCCGCCTATGGTCCACGTTTCTGCGGTGACCGGTAGCTGAGAAAGGCCATTGATGACGTTGGTCAGCGGGTCGAACGGGCTGCCGGCGATCGCGCCGAGCACGGCGACCACAAGGGCGATCACCAGCCCCCACACCCACACCGCGATGCCCTGCTTGATCCCGTTGAACCGGGCCATCCGGCCCGCGACATAACCGCCACCGTAGTAAGCCACGAACAGGATCACCATCAAGACGATGCCGCCGACAAGCCCAGCTGTCGAGACGTTCTGGGGGTTTTGGGCCACCTCGCCAGCGAGCTCACCGGCGTCGGTCGTTATGGCCCGCCCGGCCGCTGCGCCAATAGCACTGACCAGCGCCGCCAACAGTACCGCAGCGCCGACCGCAGTCAGCCAGCCAAAAAACGCCGATCCGACCTTGACGCCGCCGTAGCGGTCCTTGTAGCCGGCAGCGGCCAAGCCGTTGTGATCGACGGCACGCTCGGATACGGGCATCGGTCGGCCGGCATCGGGAACATTGCTCATGGTTGGTTTCCTATTCACATCGAAGGGGATTCCGACACGTCCGACGGATGACCCAGCTGTGCTCGATCGCTGCCAAATTCCTCTGTTCACGGCTCGCCGAGTCGTGGCCCTTGGGTCTCCTACCGGTACGGGCCGTGGTCAGCTGCACGGTGGAACGCGGTGGGTGGCCGACGCATCGCGTGGCCCTGCGGTCGATGCGGCGGTGAGGGCGTTTCTTGCTTCCGCGGGTGGCCGTGGGGGTGGATGAAGCCCAGTAGCCGTTGGATCGCCCTTGGGTCGTCGTCGAGCTCAACGCCAGTGGGCGGTCTGGAACCCCCGCTGGGAGGGGTGCCGAGGTCACCGGTGGCCCACTCGATGACTTGGGCAGCGTGGGGAACAAGGTGCAGCGCGGTGGCGCCGGAGCCGGCGTAGTAGCTGATGGGGGCATAGGCCCCGCTGTGCGACAACGACCAACCCTGTGCTGGGTTCCACTTCAGCATGCGCCCGGCCAGATCGATGCGGTCAGGGTTGTGAAGGAAGGTCAGTCGGATGTTGATGGGGTCAACGAGTAACGCCCCAGCTGGCAGTCGCACCAGGTCTGGCAGCGCCTCGCTGACCAGGCTCAGCCCGCGCCGCTGGGCCTGGGGGATCACCTGCAGCCGGTAGCCACGGACTGCGGCAACGGCATCCAGGCCCAGGGCCGCCACCAAGGCATAGCTGTTCATCTGGTCCCTTTCCAACGATCCAACACGGGCATGATCCGACACGAGGTGGATGCGACCAGCCTGTCCACAGTCGAACTCGTCCACCATCGGGCTCACCACCCATCTTCAGGTCCTCGACCGTGTAGGCGTGCTGCACGCAGCCCCCACCCGCCGACAACAGATGGGGGCTGTTGGGCATGGACAGGCGAACATCCAGGGGTGACAGTGGCGGAATGTTGCAGCTCGTTGATCAGCGTCGGCAACGAGTTGCACCCGACCGTGCCCTGAGCTGGACCCGCTGCGTTGTTTGGCGCCTTCCCCTGGGCGGATAGCGTGATCAGGGCCTAGTCGTAGTAACGCTGCCTCTCAAGCACCCGGATCGGCGGAAAGTTGTTGCCAGGCGCCCCTGGGCAGGTTGGCGGCCAGCGTGTCGGCGCGCATCGGTCCGGCTGCGGTAGGCATGCGGCGGTCGCAGCCGATGGCCAGTACGTAGCCCACCTGCCGGGCTTCCAGCGCGGCGCGTAATCCCCATTCGTGTCCGGCAGAGCTAAGTATCAGGAGGTCTGTGGTCATCACCGGGGAGCAGGCTGGTGACACTGTGCCTCGTCGTCGGCGGCCCGCAGAATGGTCTCGGCGACTGCGCGTACCGTCGCTCCGTCGGTCGTGGTGACGGTGGGGAGTTGGCGCCAGGTCAGCCAGTTCGCGCTGAGGTAGAGGTCGACCAGCG
>JALZCO010000284.1 GCA_030863015.1 Actinomycetota bacterium | reverse complement strand
GAGCAACTCCCCGACGTCAACTTGTTGACCTCGTCAGTCACTGGGCCGCTGCAGGAGGACGCTGGCGAGCTGTCTGTCACACTGCGCGTTGACGACGAGTTCACCAGCAGCCCGACACCGCTGAAGAGCGCGATCACCACGCTGCTCTGGGTCGCCCTGCTGGCCACGGCGCTCCTGCTGATTCTGGTCGACCGGGGGGTGACGCGCGCGCCGCGGCGTGGGACCGCGCAGCCGCGCGTCATGGACGTGGTGGCACCGGCCGTCATCCTCGGGTGGATGTTCGTCGCACCGGGCACCGACGACGACGGCTACTTCGGCGCGATGGCGCGCAATGCCGCGTTGTCCGGCGAGGTCGGCAACTATTACCAGTTCTACAACCAGAGCTTCACGCCGTTCACCTGGGTTTACCAAGCGCTGGCCTGGTGGCAGCAGTTTGCGGGTCTCGCGCCGGTGGTGCAGCGTGTCCCGGCCGCGGTGTGCGGGGTGCTGACCTGGCTGGTGCTGCGGTGGTTCGCCCACGCCGCAATGGAAGAGTTCGCGCCCGACCGCCCCAGGGTGGCGTCGCTTGCCCACGCGGCGCTGGGCGTGGTGTTTGTGGCCTGGTGGGTGCCGCACGACATGGGAGTGCGCCCGGAGCCCGTCGTGGCGCTGTGCGGCGCCGCGGCGATGCTCGCTGTGCTCGTCGCTCACTGCCGTCGACGGCTGGTGGCCGCGTGGCTGGCCTTCGCGCTCGCCGGGCTTGGGCTCACTGCCCATACGACCGGATTCACCGCGCTCGCACCGCTGCTTGCCGGCCTACCGTTGCTGCTGGGGCTGATCCAGGTTCCAGGCGACCCCCGGGGCACCGCCTTGCGCGCCCTCGCGGTCACCTCGGGGGGCATGGTCGCCCCGCTCGTCGCTTTCGCTGACGGCGCACTGCGGGACTTCCTGCGTGGGCAGGCGATCTTCCTGAGCATGGTCCCGCAGCAAGGATGGGCAGACGAATTCGAGCGCTACATTCGGCTGCTCGACCAAGTCGCGATGGGAAACTACGCGAAGCGCGCAGCGGTGCTCCTGTGCCTCGTGGCACTGGTCTGGTTCGCGGTGCTCGCCGTGGCGGCGCGGGTCCGGCGGTTCGCGCTGCCGAGCCCGCTGTGGCGGATCCGGCGGGTCGCGCTGCCGACGCCGCTGTGGCTGGCCGGGTCCACAACCGGGCTGGCGTTCCTCGCCCTCTGGGCCACCCCGTCCAAGTGGACCCACCACTTCGGCGCCCTCGCCGGCGTCGGATCTGCGTTTCTAGGTCTGTTACTGGTCATGGCGGTGCCACTCGCGCGCCAAATTTTCCAGGGCGCTCGCCCGCCCATCGGGTTGCTCGTCGCGTCGGTCGGGTCGGCCATCTCGGCGATCGCGCTTGGCTGGCACGGCCCGAACCAGTGGGCCTTCGCCTGGCTCGACGGGATCCGGCGGCCGGATCGCCCTCCCGCCGTGCTCAACGTCGACCTGGACCAGCCGCTGCTCTGGCTGCTCGTCGTGGCGCTCGTCGCCGGTGGGCTCGCCACCCGGAGCCATTTGACTGGTATCCGCGACGTCCGGCTCAACGTGCTGCGCGCCGTGCCGATTGTCATCGTCCTGTCGCTGATAGCCACCATCGTCTACACCGTTGGCACCTTCGGATCAGCGGCGCTCCGTGGGGTGCCGTCCGAGTCGGTGTGGGCACGAGGGCTGGAAGATCCGACGGGGGAGCGGTGCGGTGCGGCCGGCGTGATCCAGGTGCTCGACCCCACGACCGCGCGACCCCTCCCGCCGGCGATCGGGTTGCCGGCCCCGCCCCAGTTTGAGGCGTTTGTCGCCGGCGGCGGCTACTATCCTGCCAACCGGCCGCAGGGACCGGGTGCGGCGGAGGTCTGGGGCAGCCTTGGCCGCGACGGGAATTCGGCCACTGGCCAAATGACCACTGCGTGGTACCGATTGCCGAGCCGGCTCGACGGGGGAGCCGCCGTCACGGTGCTGGCCGCCGGGACCCTCTCGAGGGGCAACGCACTGACCGCGGTGTATGGCACAAGTTCCGGTGATCAGGTCGTCACGCTCGACACCCAGGCGCTCAGGGACACTGCTCGCAGCCCGTCCTGGCGGACGCTGCGCCTGAACCCGCCGCCGGCGACCGACCTGGTTCGGCTCAAGGCAGTTGACGCGACCGTCGGGGGGAACGGCTGGTTGGCTTTCACTGCGCCGTCGGTG
>JALZCO010000274.1 GCA_030863015.1 Actinomycetota bacterium | reverse complement strand
CGTACACCGTCGCCCCGCAGGGCCTGACCTACACAGTCGGCGTCACGCTGCGGTTCGGCCGCCCCGATCCGGCCTTCGCGCCCAACCCGGCACCGGCCAGCGCGCCGGACCGTGACCGCGGTCGGGCCTGGTACCGCGGGGACGGGCATCTGCACACCGTGCACTCCGACGGCCGGCGCACCCCGGCTGAGCTGGCCGCGGCCGCACGTGTCACCGGGCTGGACTTCATCGTGTCGACCGAGCACAACACGCCGAGCGCGTCGCTGCAGTGGGGCGAGCATGCCGCAGCCGACCTGCTGATCGTTAACGGTGAGGAGGTCACCACGCGCTCTGGACACTGGCCGGCGTGGAACCTTCCGGTGGGCAAGTGGATCGACTGGCGCTACCGGGCGCAGGACCGTCCCGAGCTGCGCCGGTTCGTCGACGAGGTGCACCAGGCCGGCGGACTTGTCGTCGCCGCGCATCCGTTCGCGCCGTGCTTTGGTTGCTCGTGGGAGTACGGCTACGAGCAGGCCGACCTGGTTGAGGTGTGGAACGGGCCGTGGACGCTTGACGACGAGGCGGCAGTGGTGAGCTGGCACGCGATGCTGCGCGCGGGCGCCTGGGTACCGGCCGTCGGCAACAGTGACGCACACAATCCCGACCACGTGGTGGGCCTGCCGCACAATGTGGTGCTCGCCGAGGAGCTGACTCCGCGTAGGCTGATGGACGGGTTCAAGGCCGGGCGGAACTGGATCGCGGAGTCCGCGCAGGTGCAGGTGACATTCGGGGCAACGGACGGGGTACGCCTAGCCAGCATGGGTCAGGTGCTGACCACGGGTACTGGCACACCGGTCACCATCGAGTTGACCGTCTCGGGCGCGCCGGGAACCTCGGTGCGGCTGCTCGACCAGAGCGGTCCGCAGTGGATTGAGCCGGTGGACGTGACAGGCTCGGCGACGGTCAGGTGGACCACGCAGACCCGCTACTCCCGTTGGGTGCGCGCCGAAGTGCGCCGACCGGTCGCGACCGCCACCACCCCAGACTCGATGGTGGCGTTGACCAACCCGGTGTTCCTCTCCTCGCGCTGAGCGCCCACGGTGGCCTGCGCAACCACACCAGCGCCTCGAGGATCAGGCCGGCGACCGTGGTAGCCAGGAAGGACCTCGGACGCCGGCGTGCTCGATCAGCCACCCGCTCGCCGACTGGCCTAGCGCGAGGCCGAGCGTGACCGCCGTGATCACCCAGCCGAGCGCCTCGGTGACCGCGGGGCGCGACCAGCTCAATCGCACCGAGTGCGCGGTCGACCGCGGGGTGATCAGCGTGCCGGCCACCAGCAGCAGCGCGTCGAGGCCGAACAGGTCGGATGGGACGGCCAGCGGAGCGACCAGGACGGTGAACCCGGCCACAGCGCAGGCAGGCACAGGTCCATCCGCCGTGGCCAGGAGCGCATCGCGTAGACGATGCGGTCTTGGTCCAAACAAACGGTGCGCACCGCGCGTTCAAACCGTCGATGAAAGTACGGATGGCATCTGCTGATCTGAAGCGGAGACGGTGATCTCTTCGGACAGACGGCGGTCGCGGTCGCCGGCGCGGACCTACCGAGTGAGGGCCGTGCTGGCGCGCCGCCGGCGGGGGAACTGGTCTCGGTGTGATCATCGCAGCCGCGAGCCGCTGGCAGCATCACGACTTACCAGAGCGGGGCCGGTGAGCCCTTCGCTAGACGGCGGGGTGCTGTCGGTCGCTGGGGGCCATTACAACCGACGCCGCGAACGAGGGGACACCTACAGCGCCGCTGCCCGCCACCTCGCTAACCGCTTTTTCGGGATCTTGTACCACTGCCTCCAAAAGCGCATCAGCTACGACGAAGCCAAGGCCTTCCCACCCGACATCAAGATCACGGCTTGACCTCTACCGCACGTGCGATGTCTTCGCCGTGGCCACTACGAGCTCGGCATGGACACCGCCGACGATAGCGGCTTCCGGCTGCCTTTACTGAACTTGTCCTCGCCATCTGATCACAACACCCACCACGGCGGAGTCTGCCCACACTCGGCCAACGCAACACCGTCCCTGGACACCCTATTGCTCGCGACTGAACTACTTATTGGGTGGTCGCCAAGTCAGCATCCACATCCAGGACACGCCTGCTGACCTATGACCAAGGCCGCCAGCCCGCGATTTGTGGCTTCATATAGCTGTATATTCGAGGTCTACCTGATTCATGATAGGGATATCTATTTCTATAGTTCTATTATCGAATTCACATTGGCTTGGCCTGGATGGCCTAAAGATGCACTGAGGGGTTGAATGCCGCCCATGACATCGATACCGTTGCGGATAAGCAAGGCAGTAGTGACCCCCACACCCTCTACACGAGTTCGGGTGAACGATCCGTCACTGATCATGCGCCGGCCACAGGACGGGCTGAACTCCTGAAGCACGGCAATGGAAACCGCGGATTCCGAGCGATCTCTAATGTCCGGTAAGCGCCTGCAATATATTGCGTGGTCACGTCCTCGCCATCACATGTAATCACTCGGGCCTTGCCATCGAGCACATCATATCCATCTCCTCCGACAATCTCGGCTCGCGAACGTGGAGTACCTAACCCTCCTAACTCTTCCGGGCAGGCCAGAGTGACACCTTCTAGATCAGCTTGCGACGGTACCTGTCGTACCTGTCCCGCCCGACGTGCCGTTGTATTTACATTCCACACCACCCAGGCAAGCGCTTGCCAGAATAGACGCCTGCCCCGGACGACCGTCTACTGAATCACTATTCATCTCGCCTCCATCAGTCTGCATCACGCGCCGAAAGATCCATCACAAGAATACACCACTGCACCAGGTCGCCGCGCTCTTTAAGTCATTGGTGCAGCTCGTTGGCAGCCACATCGCTCCAGTACCTGGCAAGATTCTACTGCCCAGCCCCATAACGAATCAGCTCTACCTAAAAACAGTATGCCCTTTCACGTTCAGTGCTCGACTGCGTGCAGGCCGAGTCGACCGAACGCTACATCGAGCGGTCGCAGAGCAGCTGAAGGTCAATGCCTACGAGCCCACAGACTCGCCGAGTCAGGCCGGTACGGGCGGGCCGTGCGCATCGTCATTGATGGAGGACACGGGCAAATCGCCATGCGATTGGAGAAGCTGCTCGCACGACCGCTGCATGCATGCCTCCGCGTCGGTGAGTCTGCGGGACGAACGCCTCGCCTTCCGGCCTCGGCGACGATCTCTGGACGCCGGCGGGCCCAGATGGGGTCAAATCAAGCCGTCACGCTAGGGCCAGAACAGCGTGTCAGGGCCAGGCGCGACTATCGGACCTCCTAGCATCAGGGTGACTGGGTCGGGCCTACAGCGGAGCTTGCATGTTGGAACCTTGGCGATGGAGAGACGGTCATGGCACAGGTATTGGGGGAGCGTTACCGGGTGGTGCCAGTCGAGAAGGTCGACCCGCTGGCGCCGAGGGACGGACCGTCGATCCTGACGCCCGCCAACCTCGGGGGCATCGCCTCGGTGCTCGCTAACCCGGCCATGGCATGGGTGTTGGAGTCGACCGGGCGGAAGCTCGCGCACGTCAGGCATCGAGGCGTCGTCATCTCCGAAGACGCCGACGAAGAAGCTGTCAACGTCGAGCTCGAGCAGCTGATGAGCGACGACGATATGCTTCCAGGTATCTGGGTCAAGCGGGCGGCGGCAGCCGCTGACGCGGTTGCCCTCGTTAACACCCCCCGCGGGCCTGCCACCGGGTTCCTCGTCTCGGACGACCTGCTCCTGACCAACTGGCACGTCTTTAAGACCCTGTCCATGGCACAGGACCACCGGGTGAACGTCGTCTTCCGGTGGGAGGAGAACGAGAGCGGTCAGATCCGGTCCGCGGTACGACTCCCGTTGGATCCCGACCGGTTCTTTGTGAACGGGAACGAGGAGCTAGATTTCGCACTGGTCGCGGTCGGCTTGCTGCCGAACGGAAAGCCGCCAGGAACCAGGTTTGGGAAGATCCGGATGAAGGGAGCCGTGGGGAAGCTTCTCCTCGGCAAGCCGGTAAACATCATTCAGCACCCGGGCGGCAACCCGCGAAAGATCGCTTTCCGGAACAACCTCCTGGTGTCGGTCGACGACGATTCGCGGCTCACTTACCAGACCGACACGATGCCCGGATCTTCCGGGTCGCCGGTCTTTAGCGATGAGTGGCAGCTCGTCGCGCTGCATCACGCAGCCGAGCAGGCGAAGGACGCTGAGGGCAAGAAGATTGACCTGAACGGCAATCCGGTCACCGACCGAACCCCGGACCACCTGAGGAACTGGGTGGCGAACGCGGGAATCCGTATCTCCTTTCTCGTCAAACATTTGGGAAGCCTGAACCTTGCAGGCGACGCGAACAATTTACTCGCCGCCGTCTTCAACCAGACGTAAGGAATGCCAATGGCACCGACATTGCTGTTCATCCACGGCCGTAGCCAGGCCAGCGAGGACGAGGTCGCCCGGGACCCGAAGCGTCTCGAAGCGTATGTTCTAGGGAAGAAGCGAAAGTGGCTCGGGGGTCTGGCCAAGGGGCTGATCGAAGCCGGAGGCAGACCGGCCGATGAGTCACGGGTTCTCTTCCCGTTCTACGGAAATGAGTTCGCCGATGCGATTAAGGCCTATGAGGCAGGCGGCGGCCGTCGCCCCGAGCTTGAGATTTTTAGCGAGGACCCGGCGGAGGACGCTGACCTGATGGATACGAAGGCGGCCGCTCTTCTCGACGCGGCAAGTGCACGGCGGTCTCAAG
>JALZCO010000257.1 GCA_030863015.1 Actinomycetota bacterium | reverse complement strand
TGGCGGTAGCGGTGGGATTTGAACCCACGGAGGGCGTGAACCCTCACGCGCTTTCGAGGCGCGCTCCTTCGGCCGCTCGGACACGCTACCGCCGGTCACCATACCGGACGTATCGACGCCACCCCCGCGCGGTGGTGAGCGAAGAACTCAGTGAGCAGGGCGGCGCACTCGTCAGCCAGGACACCACCGACAACCTCGGGACGGTGCGGCGACCGGCGGTCCCGGACGACATCCCACAGCGACCCGACGGCACCGGTCTTGGGCTCCCAGGCACCGAACACCAGGCGCCGCACCCGGGCCGCCACCAGGGCTCCGGCGCACATCGTGCACGGCTCCACGGTGACCACCAGGGTGCAACCCGCCAAGCGCCAACCGTCGGACCGCCCGTCACGCCCCAGCCGGGCGGCCCCGGCTCGCAGCACCAGCAACTCGGCGTGCGCGGTGGGGTCCCCGGTGGCCTCCCGGGCATTGCAGGCCGCAGCCAGTTCGACGCCCGCGGCGTCCACCAGTACCGCCCCGATCGGCACATCCCCGGTAGTCACCGCGCCGCTGGCTACCTCGAGAGCGCGCCGAACCAGCGCCGCATCGGCGCCGGTAACCGCCGTCATCCCGGCTGCTTCTCCAGCAGCGCCGACAGCTGGGATCGGAACCCGCATCGCTGGGCGATCATCTCGAGCTGCTCGTCCGGGTACAGGTCCACCTCATCGATGATCACCTGCATCTCCGCCGCCGGCAGCCCCAAGTCGGCGAGCAGCCCAAGGTCGCCCTCCGGCCAGATGTCGTCTGTATCTACTGCGTCTTCTGCGGGGACCTCGACGCGCAGCAGGTCCAGCACATCGGCGGCGACGTCGTAGTCCAGCGCTGCGACGGCGTCAGACAGCAGCAACGACACACCGCCGGGCACCGGTCGCACGACGACGAAGAATTCGTCATCGACGTCGAGGAGGCCGAAGACGGCTCCCGTTGAACGCTGTCCGCGCAGCTCAGTGATGGCCGCGTCGAGATCTCGCAGGGCCGCAGTGTCCAGTGGTGTGCACTGCCAGCGCCCGTCCTCGCGAACCACAGCGACGGCAAAGCCGGTGACCGCCATGGCATAAGTATGCGCTGTCTGGCCCGGCAGGGAAGCATAATACGTGTCCGACTCCCCGATGCCCAGATCTGAGGCCCAGATCTGGTGCCAGATCCGGTGCCCAGGTCCAGTCCCCAACGGAGGTGCCCAACACAGGTGCCCAGAAGAAATGCAAGGATGGGACGCTGTGAGCACGCCCGCCCCGCGTCACCGACGGCGCGCCAGCAGTCGTTCCCGGTCCCGTTCGACCAGTTTGGGCGCCAGCGGCCTGGTGTGCGCTGCCAGGACGCTGCAGCCGCGGACGGTCGCGCTGCGCCGGGCCCTGCATCGGCACCCGGAGCAGGGCTTGCACCTACCTGAGACCCAGTCCGCCGTGCTCCAGGCGTTGGCCGATCTACCGGTCCAGGTGCGAACCGGGCAGTCCACCAGTTCGGTCATCGGGGTGATCGAGGGCGGGCGGCCAGGACCGACCGTCCTGCTTCGGGCGGACATGGACGCGCTGCCGATCGCCGAGCAGTCCGGGGTGGCGTTCAGCTCGGAGCTACCGGGCTCGATGCACGCCTGCGGGCATGACACCCACGTCGCCATGCTGACCTCCGCCGCGCGGTTGCTGGCCGAGCAGCGGGCGGATCTGGCCGGGCGGGTGCTGCTGATGTTCCAGCCCGGGGAGGAGGGCTTTCACGGTGCACGGCACATGCTCGACGAGGGCCTGCTGGACGTCGCCGGGATGCCGGACCGTGCGCTGGCCGTGCACATCACATCCACTCTGGACCGCGGAGTGGTGCAGACCAGACCCGGCGCCATCATGGCGTCGTCGGACGTGCTACGGGTAACCGTCACCGGTCGAGGAGGGCACGCCTCAGCCCCGCAGAACGCGCTGGACCCAGTGCCCGCAGCGGCCGCCATGGTTGGTGCGCTCCAGACGATGGTCACCCGAATGCTCAACGTCTTCGATCCGGCAGTGATCACGATCACCCGGATCAGCGCGGGCACCACCTCCAACATCATCCCCGAGACCGCGGAGCTGGAAGGCACCATCCGCGCGCTGTCCGAGCACGCCCGCGCCACGGTGCACCAGGAAGTG
>JALZCO010000254.1 GCA_030863015.1 Actinomycetota bacterium | reverse complement strand
GGGCGACCGGCGGGTTCCAGGCGGGACAGCGCGTCGGTATCGCCTGGCTACGCCGCACCTGCAGGCGTTGCCGGTACTGCACTCGCGGATCCGAGAATCTTTGCCCACATTCGGAGTACACCGGCTGGGACGCTGACGGTGGGTACGCCGACTACACCACAGTGCCCGCCGGCTACGCCTATCCGATGCCCGACGGCTACTCCGACACTGAACTCGCACCATTGTTGTGCGCAGGCATCATCGGATGGCGGGCGTTGCAGCGGACCAACCTGACGCCAGGCGGCCGCCTGGCCCTCTACGGTTTCGGCGCGAGCGCACACCTCACCATGCAGGTCGCGCTGGCGCAAGACGCAACCGTGCACGTGCTGACCCGCAGCCCACAGGCCCGCGAACTGGCCCTGGCGCTGGGCGCCACTTCAGTGGGTGGGGCCGCGGACCCACCGCCGCAACCGGTCGACTCCGCGATCCTGTTCGCCCCCGCCGGGGAACTCGTACCGTTGGCGTTGGCGGCTCTCGACCGGGGCGGCACCCTGGCGGTGGCCGGCATCCACCTCACCAACATCCCGGTTCTGCGCTACCAGCAGCACCTGTTTCAGGAGCGTCAGATCACCAGCGTCACCGCCAACACCCGGCAGGACGGTCACGACTTCCTCGGCTTCGCCGCCACGCACCGGCTGCAGGTGGCGACTACCCAATACTCCCTGGACCAGGCGGACCTGGCACTAGCTGATCTCGCGGCCAACCGGGTGCACGGTGCCGCCGTCTTGATGCCGTGAGGCCCCTACGAAGGCCACGGCATCTGTAGGCAGGCGACGACCTCCTCGTCGGTGCTCTGGGAGAAGTCGGTGTACCAGCTGCCGATCGCCCGGAGCAGCCGGGGGGTGACAAGGGCGATCAGCTCATTGGCGACGTCGTCGAGGTCGCGGGACCAACCGAAAGGTGCCACTGGAACGGCAAGGATGACTCGAGTTGCGCCCTGAGCACGAGCAACCTGGCAAGCAGCCCGAGCCGTGGATCCGGTCGCGATGCCGTCATCGACAATCACCGCAGTCCGCCCAGCCAGTGAAAGCGGAGTTCGTGCACCGCGGAACCGTTCGGCGCGCCGGTCGAGCTCGGCCCGTTCCCGCCGCTCGACCTCCGCCAATGCGTCCTCGGTGACACCGGCGCGACGTACCGTCTCCGGCACGAGGATCCGCACGCCACCTTCGCCAATGGCACCCATCGCCAGCTCGGGCTGCGACGGCACGCCCAGCTTGCGAACCAAGATCACGTCCAGCGGGGCGCCGAGCGCTAACGCGACCTCTGCCGCAACGGGCACCCCACCGCGTGGAAGTCCCAGAACTACCACGTCCTCGCCGCGCAGATGCTGCAGTCGCTGGCCCAGCTGCCGTCCAGCGTCTACACGATCGACGAACACGCCGCGCCACCTCCTAGCCCGCTTGGTTCGCCGACGATCGGTCCACCGGCACCGATTATCCCGATCTAGGGACGCGAAACGCTTCGCCATCAATGAGAGCGCTGGCCGATCGGGTCGCCGACCCTACCGAGACGGGGCTGTTAAGACGGTGAAGTCGGTTGAGAGCTCGCTGGCGCCGCAAGTCGCGACAATCCGGTACCGCCCTGCAGCGGCGTCCGGCCGCACGGTGGCGGTGCCCAACAGGCGCCACGGTTGGTGGCCCTCCGGGTTACCCTTCAGCGGGCCGATATCGAGTACCGGCGACTGCACGGCGCCAAGGTTGTCCAGGCAAGCCACATCAAGCGACACTGCGGAATTCGGAGTGCCCTGCCCGGGAGTTACCCGCAACCAGCTCACCGAAGGTGCAGCGTCGGCTGACGAGTTCGGTTCGGCCGTCAGTCTGGCCTCCCCCGGGCTAACCGCCTCCGAGCGGGTTGCCGCCGAGCCAGCTGAAACCGGGCTAGCTGACCCAGAGCAAGCTGCACTGAGCAGCCCCAAGCCGACGATGCTGAACGCTGCGAAACCGATCCGGGCGCGCATACCGGCGCAGTATGCCGTGTCACCGGCACAAGCATCCATGTGACAGTCCGCAACCGGCCTTGAACGACGACATGCATCCATGTGACGGTTCACGACATGACGTCGGCGATGCCTTGCGGTGGTCTGGAAGGGGTACTGCAGCGCGCCGTCGAATCCGGGACTCTCAGTGCCGACCAGGCGCAGGCCGTGCTCGCTGCGGAGCGGACCCGTAGGGAGCAGTTCGGTGGTGGTCGCCGGCTACCGGTCACTGAGGCACTGGGCTACTTCGCCGGACTGCTGGCGCTGTCCGGAGCAGCCACTCTGGCCATCCAGTACTGGCGTGATGTGCCCATCGCCGGCCGGCTCGGGCTGCTGGCCGCGGTAGCCGCCGCGACCTGGCTGGTGGGCGCCTGGATTGCTGACGGTTCGGCGCCCGCGCTGATCCGGCTGCGCGGGGCGCTGTGGTTCGGGTCCTCGGTGGCGGTGGCAGCACTCGCCGGCCAGATAGCGTGGGATGTCGCGCACGCCGGGGAGGCCACGGTGTGGCTGGCAGCGGGTGCGGCGGTGGCGGTGCACGCGGGACTGCTGTGGCAGCTGCGGGATCGGCCTGCTCAGCATCTCGCCTGCTTGATAGGTGTGCTCGCGGCGGCTGGTGGTGCGGCAGGCTTGACCGACCTGGACAGCGCGATCGGGCTGGCGATCGGCGCGGTAGGAACCGTATGGATGGTCGCAGGATGGTCGGCAACGCTTCGCCCGCCCACGATGGCCCTGGTTGGTGGTGGCATCGCGGTGCTGGTCGGCGCAGGCAGCACCGTGGTCGGCTGGTCAGACGCTGCCCCGTTGCTGGGGCTGGCCGCGGCGACTGCGCTCGTAGCAGTGGGGGTGGGGACCGACCGGACGCCCCTGACCATCGTCGGCCTCATCGGCACATTCGTCTACCTGCCCTGGACCGTGGGCCATTTCTTCGCTGATTCCGTTGGCGTGCCGCTGGCGATGCTGCTGTGTGGGGTGGCGTTGCTGGCTATCACACTCGCGCTACTACGCAAGTCGGCTGGCCGTGCATTTCCCCACTGATCAGCGCAGCCGTCGCGACAGATTTCGATTGGTGGTTGCCTGGGGCGGTCGTCCCTACCGCCC
>JALZCO010000232.1 GCA_030863015.1 Actinomycetota bacterium | reverse complement strand
ACGTGTATGTGTCCCCGCGGCGGGATGGTTGTGCGGCCCAGCGTTTTTTCACCCAGGCGCTGGCCACCACGGAGGTCATCCCGGTCGAGGTCACCACGGATAAGGCGGCGGTATACCCGCACGTTCTTGAGGAGCTGGCCCCGAATGCGTGGCACTGTACAGAGGTTTATGCCAACAACCGAATGGAAGCCGATCATGGTCAGTTGAAGCGGCGCCTGCGACCGATGCGCGGCCTAAAAAGCGATCACCAAGCCAGGATCATTATCGCTGGACACGCATTCATCCAAAACATCCGCCGCGGCCACTACGAGCTCGGCGTTGACCAAGCAGTGACGTTACGAGTGGCGGTCGCCTTCGACGAGCTGGCCCTGGCGATCTGACCCAACCCAGGGATCAACGGTCGCACATGCCTGGGCTTCGCCAAGTGCAACAACGCCGTTGGAACTGCTTGAGCTCCGTCACTGTTCTCGCCTACCAGGTCTATGCCTGGTAGCCAGTGAGGGCATCGGCCCGGCTGCCGTAAATGGAGAAATCCCCTGCTAGGCCTGTCACCTTCAATGGTCGCCACACTGGTCGAGAGCACACAATTAGACGCAGGTCGACACCGCACCGGGCGGCGCGGTCGCGGATGTCAACGAGCACTTCCAGGCCAATCGCACCGAAGAACTCGACCTGGCTGAAATCCACGATGAGGACCTTGCAGTCCTCACGCTTCAGCGCTCCGATCAATTCGCAGTGCCACTCCGGGCAGGTCAGCAGGTCCAACTCGATGTCCGGTACCAGCACCAGGGCACCAGCTTCGGTGGTTGGCTCGACCGTCATAGCCCGCCACCATGTCCTGCGCGAGCCGCGGCACCGGGCCGAAGTGCCGAGATCTGTGGGCGGGCTGTGGCGGTCTCAGTGGCCTCGATGCGCGCGTCCCGGGATATCCGCCGGTTGGGGGTAACGCAGGGCGGATCCGAGATCCGGCGGGTGGGGGTAGCCACGGGCCCGCGCCCGGGCCGCACACCATGGGTGCCCGCTGTGATCAGATTGGTGTCGCGGCATGCATAGCCAATGCCGTGCCGGTGAGGACTGCAGGGGGCAGCGGACGAATCCGGGAACAGCTGGAACCCGCGTTCGGTGAGCAACTCGCGGGCCAGCGCCACCGTCGGTTCTGGGTCGGAGATAGGCACACCCGAGCTGATCCAGTCCACGATCGGCCCGAGCGCCGCGCCGTGGTCGAATTCGTGAAGCTCCACTGTCCATGTGGCTCCTACTGAGCAGCACCACACCGCGGCCAGCACCGGTGTGGGTACGGCGGGAAGCACATCGGTTCGATGGTCTGATGAAGTGGCCTGGCCGTAGGCATCGTTGTGCTGCCGGTTGTCCGGGGCGGGGCGGTTGGTCCGGGCAGGGTGCGCGGGCGGTGTGGCCTTGGATGGGGTCGCGGTGGTCTTGGGGGGTGTTGCTCGTTCCAGGAAGCGGAGCAGCTCGACGGGGAAGGGCAACACGAGGGTGGAGTTCTTCTCGGCGGCGACCTCGACGACGGTTTGGAGCAGGCGCAGTTGCAGTGCGGCGGGGTGCGCGGCCATCGTTTCGGCGGCTTGGGCCAGCTTCTGTGAGGCCTGCAACTCGCCGTCGGCGGTGATGACGCGGGCCCGGCGCTCGCGCTCGGCTTCGGCTTGACGCGACATCGACCGTTTCATCGACTCGGGTAGCGCGACGTCTTTGATCTCGACGCGGTCGATGTGCACTCCCCAGTCCACGGCGGGGCTGTCGATCATGAGTTCCAGGCCTTGGTTGAGTCGTTCCCGGTTGGACAGCAGGTCGTCGAGGTCGCTTTTGCCGATGATGGAGCGCAGTGACGCCTGCGCGACCTGGCCGATGGCGGAGGTGTAGTTCTGCACGTCGACGACCACCTTCACCGGGTCCATGACCCGAAAGTAGACGACTGCATCCACGCGGACGGTGACGTTGTCGCGGGTGATGGCCTCCTGGGCGGGCACCGGCATGGTGACGATCTGCATGTTGACTTTGGTCAGGCGGTCGGCGATCGGCACGATCACGGCGAGCCCGGGACCGCGGATTGCCGCGCGTACCCGACCGAAGCGGAAGACGACGCCCCGCTCGAACTGGGTGATGACACCGACTACAGGTGATACGCCAACGCTCAGTTCCTCAGTCATGATATTGAGGTCCCATCGCGGGTCGGATGTCGTAGGGCTGCTGTTCGATTACCACCACGGGGCTGGGTGCAGCCGGCTCGTACTCCAGCATGATTGTGTTGAGGTAGTCGGTGCTGCTGAGGTTCCGTACACCTTCCTGCCTGGGCGTCGTCATCCCATGCGCCCCAGCTTGATCGAACTTGTGTATGGCACGGACCTCGCGCGGGTCGTCGAAGCGCCGTTTCGTCGACGCTGAGCGCTGCGTCGGTCGGGTGGCCCGATGTGGTCATTGTCAGCAGCCACACCACCCGACGACACCGACCGCAGGTGCTGAAGCTGATCAGCAACCTGCAACGCCGCCCGTCGCACTGTTAGTGGCACTGAGCGGCCGTCCGCCGCGAGCGCGAGGCTCACCGCGTTGAGGAGCTGGCCCAGGGCACGGGCCAGGCGCCTGGAGGTCGAGGCCGTCAGTGGCTGCGCACAGAACAATATGGCCGCCTCCATGCAGCTGGCGGCATCCGTTCGGTCCTGCGCCAGGTTCGACGACTCGGGCGACGTCATCAGGCTTCCTCCTCGCTCCTTAGGATTGGGGGCATCAGGCCTTGAGCTAAGTACCGAGTGCGCGCGCTGAAACGCGTTTGGCCCAGGGCCGCTCATGGGTGCGTCATACAGCCGAGCCCCGCGCCGACGATGGCCAGCCAGAACAGCCCTTCGATGACCGCCCCCAGAATCGGCAGTACACCCCAGATTAGTAACAGTACAACAATCACCCATCATGAGTAAATCCCCTTCTCGTAGGAAGCTGACTAATGACCTCTCATCGACGGGGTCGTCGATTAATGACAACAGTCCTTCACGTTCATCTGTTGATCCACTTGCGACGCTGCGGTGCTGGGTTGGGTTTTAGTTCTTCTGGAGACGGTACGGTGGCGGTCAGGCCGTAATGGGAATCAGAGAGCACAGCTTTGGCAACGGTGAGGTACACGCCGTAATACTTTGCAATGAGAGCGGGGACGTTTTGCCCGGTGCGTCGCCAGATGGCGATGTTGCGCTCCATGTCATCGGCACGGTTTTGCAGCAAGCCAGCGAGGGCAGTTGCCTTGTCTAGGTCGGTGCGGTCGCTGAGTGCGTGGGCTGCTGCTCTCAGCGTGTCGGGAGCGTTCATGCCGCCGCCTCTGTCTCGGATTGCGGGTTCGCTTGGTGGCGGCACGCTGGTGTGCCGATCCTTGTCGATCGGATCCGACGCTGGCCAG
>JALZCO010000231.1 GCA_030863015.1 Actinomycetota bacterium | reverse complement strand
GGCCAGGCCGCTCATCGTGAGCGGCCTGGCCGTTCCCTTCCACCCGGAAGGCAGCCGGATGGATCTTGAGGCTTGTGGTCTGCAACCGGGTGCCCAGCGAACCTCACCCGCAAGATCGTCCCAGGTGGCTCAGTGCCGGGCCCGACCCCTAGGATCTCGTGGCGGAGGCGTATGGGCGCCTGGTGGCCCCCGCGGTCTTCAAAACCGACGTGGTCGAGCAACTCGACCAGGCGGGTTCGATTCCCGTCCGCCTCCGCCGACCGTAACGCGGTCGGATACGCACATGAGATGCTGACGCTGGAGGGGCCTGTTTGGAGTGCAGAGCTTATGTCAGTCTCATTCAATCCGACTATGGGGTGCCCGAGCACGGCAATTTTGAGGCAGTAGTCGTGCACGGGAACCAGCTGTGGCATTGGGTCCGTGACAATTCCCGAAACGACTTCGGTCCCTGGTCCCGCGGAGCGCGTATTACGGGTGACCAGGACAACGTCGCCGGACCCGGCTGCCTGATTCAATCCGACTTAGGATCGGGGCGCCATCACGACTTCGAGCCATCGTACCGCTACATCTCAACGACGGCTCGGTCGAGCTTCGCCATTTCTTTCACGATAACAGCGATATACGTCTACCGTGGTCCAGTACCCACTTCATCACTCAGTCCTGTGCAGGACTTGGTGGCATCATCCAGTCCAAGTCCGGCTCGGGAGGGCACGGCAACTTCGAGCTAATCGTGGATGAGAGCCGTGGCACAGTCGTTCACTACTGGCACCCCAACGCCAGGCCTGGGGAGTGGTGGATACGTACTGACTGTTTCGATACACACGATCCACATCCGCGGCTTGCCAACCGCGCCAAAAAGATCGTTCAGCTCATCGGTGAATTCGACCGCGAAGGCTGGAAGGGGACAGGAACGCCGCGGTTCACCTTTAATCGAACCGAAAGCAGGTTTGGCATCATCGGCACCGACCTCGGCGCCTCCTCCGCGCATCAAAACCGCCTGTACTTCTTGTTCGGTGACACCTTGCGGGTGGGCCACGGCACGCCGAATGATGACCTCGACGCCATCGCCTTCAGCGTGGACGAGGATGCGGACAACGGTCTTGAACTGACGTTCCAACCGCGGCCACCGTCAGTTCCCAGTATCGCTCAAGATGCCTTCAACGTGCCACTCGACGGTGTGAGCTGGAACGGCAGCATGTACGTCTTTTCAGCACCGATCGTCGACATGCGGGGATATACGCTCTGATGGGAAAATCTGTATTGGCCCGTTCTGACAACAACGGTCTTGACTTCGCAGCCCTCTATGAGTTGTTTCGTCACAAGTTCATCAATGTATCCACCATAATCGTCGACGCGCAGGAACATGACCTTCCGGGAAGCGGGCCACAGCTTGTCATCTTCGGTAGCGGTCGTTATCGCTCCAGCGATGTCTATCTTGCAGTCAAGCCGGCAGCGAAGCTGGCGGAAGCGGGGAGTCTCCTGTTCTATGCCGACGGACTCGGTCAACCGGAATGGAGCCGTGACGAAGACAGCGCGGTTCCCCTCCTCGGTGAGGGCTGCATCGGTGAATTGTCGGTCCGCTGGCACCCTCTGCTGGACGCCTGGGTATGCCTGTACAACGCAGACTGGCCAGCGGACCGGAAGTCCGTTGGTGGAATAGTTATGCACTGGGCTAAACGCCCTTACGGACCCTGGTCCAAAGGCATCATCGCCTTCTCAGTGGACGACGGGCTCGGGAAGTTCATGCATCTCCCGAACGCTGACCACACCCGGGAAGGATCTGGTGTCGATCGCAGCACAGAATTGGGTAGGATGTATGGACCCTACCAGATTCCCCAGTATACTCGCCGGAAAGACGAAGAAACGCAGGTCTACTTCACGATGTCCACTTGGAATCCATATCAAGTGATGTTGATGGCTGTCGACATACCGGTACCGCTGAAGTAAGGCGGCGCTATGGATGTTCGTCGGCAGGTTCCGCGCACCGACGCGGTGCTGGCCGATCCGGCTATCGCGGCTGCTGCCCAGCGACTGGGTCGCCAACAGGTCAAACAGGCGGTGGCGGCGGCTCAGGAACGGGTGCGCGAGGGCGCCCTGGCGCCGGCTGGTGTCGTGGCTGACGTGTTGGCCGCACTGCCGGATACCGCGACGACCCTTCGCCCGGTGCTCAACGCAACCGGGGTGCTGCTGCACACCAACCTGGGTCGGGCGCCGCTGTCCGCGGCGGCCATCGAGGCGCTGACCGCCGCGGCCGGCACCACTGATGTGGAGCTGGATCTGGCCACCGGCGGGCGCGGTCGCCGGGGGGTCGGTGCGCTGGCCGCGCTGGCCGTCGCGGTTCCCGCGGCGGCTGCGGTGCATGTGGTGAACAACGGTGCCGCTGCGTTGGTACTCGCCGCGACCGCGCTGGCGGCCGGCCGCGAGATCGTTCTGGCTCGTGGCGAGTTGGTGGAGATCGGCGACGGGTTCCGCATCCCTGATCTGCTGGAGTCCACCGGTGCCCGGCTGTGTGAGGTCGGCACCACCAACCGGGTCCGCCGGGAGGACTACGCCGCGGCGATCGGGCCGCAGACCGGGTTCGTGCTCAAGGTGCACCCGTCGAACTTCCGGATCCTCGGTTTCGCCTCCTCGGTGCCAGTGCGGCAGCTAACCGGGTTGGGCGTGCCCGTGATTGCCGACATCGGATCTGGATTACTCACGCCGCAGCCCGCGCTACCCGAGGAGCCCGACGCGACCACCACTCTCACCCAAGGCGCTGACCTGGTCACGGCCAGTGGTGACAAGCTGCTCGGCGGTCCGCAGGCCGGCCTGTTGCTGGGCTGCGAGCAGCTGGTCACCAAGCTGAGACGCCACCCGCTGGCCCGGGCGTTGCGGGTCGACAAGCTCACCCTCGCCGCGTTGGAGGCCACCCTTCGAGGGCCTGCGACGCCGACCAGCCAGGCGTTGGCTGCAGACCCCGGCACTCTCCACCGGCGAGCGACGGCGATCGCGACGGCATTGACCGAGCGCGGGGTAACTGCGACGGCAGTGAAATCCCAGGCCACGGTGGGCGGCGGTGGCGCGCCGGGAGTCACGCTGGACAGCGCCGCGGTCAGCCTGCCCGAGCGCTACGCCACGCTGTTGCGGGCCGGGAGGCCACCGGTGCTCGGCCGCGTCGAACGCGGCCGCTGCCTGCTCGACCTCCGCGCGTTACCCGCAGAGCAGGACGCCACCCTGCGCGACGCGGTACTGGCATGCACGTCGTAGCGACCGCGGGTCATGTCGACCACGGCAAGTCCACCCTGGTACGCGCGCTGACCGGGATGGAGCCTGACCGGTGGGCGGAGGAACGCCGCCGAGGGATGACCATCGACCTAGGGTTCGCCTGGACGACGCTGCCCACCGGGCCCACGGTGGCGTTTGTCGACGTGCCCGGGCACGAGCGGTTCGTGCCGAACATGCTCGCCGGCGTCGGTCCAGTGCCCGCGGTGATGTTCGTGGTCGCGGCCGACGAGGGCTGGATGCCGCAGTCTCGGGAACACCTGGAGGCGCTGCACGCGCTGGACGTCCGGCACGGCCTGCTGGCGGTGACCCGTAGCGATCTGATGGACCCCGAATTGGCCCGCGACGAGGCGTTGGCTCACCTGGCGGATTCGTCACTCGGCCGGATCCCCGCGGTGTGCGTCTCCGGTACCACTGGGGCCGGGCTGGATGAGCTGCGGACCGTGTTGGCTTCGCTGGTCGCTGCCCTGCCCGCTCCGGACGTCGACGCCGACGTCCGGCTGTGGGTGGATCGGGCGTTCACCATCCACGGCTCGGGAACCGTGGTCACTGGCACGCTGACCAGCGGGACCTTGCATGTCGGTGATGAGTTGGAGCTGGCCCCTGGAGGGCGACGGGTGAGCGTGCGGATGTTGCACTCGCTGGGCTTACCGGTCGATTGCGTGCCCGCGGTGGCCCGAGTGGCGGTCAACCTACGGGGACTGCCCCGGGAGGCGGTACGCCGGGGTAATGCCCTGCTCACCCCCGCAGCCTGGTTGGCCACCCGCACCGTTGATGTGCGGCTGTCCACCGGTACGGCCGCCGACCTGCCGCGGCATGTGCTGCTGCATGTAGGCACAGCGGCGGTGCCCGTGCGGGTCCGACCGCTGGGTACGGACACTGCGCGGCTTGGCCTCGCGCAATCGTTGCCCCTGCGGATCGGAGATCGGGCGTTGCTGCGCGATGCCGGTACCCGGCGGGTCCCGGCCGGTGTCACCGTGCTCGATGTACGCCCGCCGGCGCTGCGCCGCCGCGGTGCCGCCGCGGCCCGCGCTGCCGACTTGTCCATCATGGACGGCACTCCGGATGGGGCAGCTGAGCTGCGTCGTCGCGGGCTGGTGCGGCGCGACGAACTGATCGCAATGGGTGCGCCCGAGCCCGGTGGGGCGCCACAGGCGGGTGGCTGGCTGGTCGACCCCGTGGTGCTGGCGCAGCGGGCCGCCCTGCTGGCCACCGCCGTGACCGAGCACACCGTCGCGAACCCGCTGGAAGCAGGACTGCCGCTGGAGACCGCCCGGCAGGTCACCGGAATGCCCGACACCCGCCTGGTCGAGTTGCTGATCGGACCGCAGCTGACCGTCACCGATGGGCGAATTCAGCTCGCCGGGCCAGCCACCGGGTTACCCGAGGCGGTCCGCCGCGCTGTCGCCGAACTCCGCGCCGAGCTCGTTGCGCGGCCCTTCGCCGCACCCGAGGCGCAGCGGCTCGCCGAGCTGGGGTTGGGTCCGAAGCAGCTGGCCGCCGCCGTGCGGGCGGGAGAGCTACTCAAGATCGCTGCTGGGATCTATCTCGCTCCCGGTGCCGACGACGACGCCGTCGAGCGGCTGCGTGGCCTGCCCAGTCCGTTCACCCTCAGCCAAGCACGGCAAGCGTTGGATACCACCCGCCGCGTCGCCGTCCCGGTCATGGAGCTGCTGGGTCGCCGCGGTATCAGCCGCAAGCTTCCCGATGGCACCCACGAACTCGTGGGCTAGCGCACCGACAGTCGGTTCACCATGTTTACTCCTCGTGCGCTCGGGTAACTGGCTGCAACAGCCACCTGGCCGACGTCGATTTGTCGACCGAGACCTCCGATCGAGAAGGAGTGACTAATGACTTTCGGGGTGACCGTTGTGCTGGCATCCGCCTTGGTCACTGCTGGCGTACTCATAGGGTGGCAGCTGCGCGCGTGGCAGTTGGATGCGCGAACCAAACGGCAAGCAGCAGCCCAGCTTTCTCTCTTTAGGCAATTACACGAGCTTCGAATTGCCCGGCGAAATGGCCGCTCGGCGCCCTCGAAAGTGACAAGCCAGGTAAACGGTTCCCACCGTCGAGCGGCGTAGCATGCCGTTGCACGGCGGGCACGAGTCAGGTCGCGAACAGTAGCGTAAGCCCGCCCACCGTGTACCCGACCATCAGCACCATCATCGGGAGCTGCCCGACGACGGCTTCGTTTTTCGGGAACAACGCGACCGAACGGTCGTGCGCGCTGATGACCGCGAGAACATGCCCGACGACGATGGCGACGACTTGGATCAAAGCGATGCCGGTCGCTGTGATCAAACCGTAGTTGACGGCGCCGGACACCTCCGCACTGGTGCCCAGCGGATCGGAGAGCATGGCGATGGCCTGTTGGCCCTGAAACAGCAGCAAAGTGAAGTAGTGAGCGATTACGTAACCCACAACAATAGGAATAACTGTGTGTGCGAGCAGCCCGGGGACCGGCTTTCGGCCTTGGTTACCGACCCGGCCGGCCAGCAGGGTCGCCCCGATGAACGTGAGGGCAACAATGCCGATCATCACAAGCAAACCTACGGTGGAGATCAGCGCGGCCGGAACCGGCACCTGTTGAATGGCCCGCCTCCAGTCCGCGGAACTGGAGATGCTGTCGAAGAAGGTAGAGCCCAACAGCACCGCGATCAGCGCCACGATGCCCGGAACCGGGCCCACCGTAGCGACCCCGTCAAGTGGATTGCGCAGCACAAGGCGACCGTCGTCACGCCGCCCGAAGGGCGCCAACCTGCCGACCACCGTGGAATAAGCCTCGAACCCGTCGCCGGTGGCGAACCAACGGTGCCCGAACAGGACGGCTGCGCTGAGATGGACGGCCGCGTAGATGGTGAAGTACCACAGCAGCACGGTGACCGCGGTGCCGTTCGGGGCGGCCAGCTCCAACCAGACAAAGCTGAGCAACGACAGCACAGCCGGCCAGTAGCCCAGCCACTGCGGTAACGGCAGCAGTCCCCGCTCGGCGGGAATCCGGGCGATGGCGGCAAGCAGCAGATGAACCGTGCGCAGCGGGTTGACCAGTCGCCACACCGGGCCGAACAGCAGTGACAGCGGAACGATCCCAACCCAGAACAGCACATAGACCGCATAGGGCAGCGGGTTGGCCCCGTCGTCGGGTGCCAACAGCGCCGTGACCACGACATACGCTGTTGCGGCGAGGCCGAGCACGCGCAGCAGCCACCGGAGCACGGAACTGTCCACGACCCGCTGGACCGGCAGCGGCACCGCCCACCCTGCCGCCCCCGCCCGCAACCGCGGGGATCGCCACAGCACACCCAGGCCGAAGAACGACGCCAGCAGGGCCAACACGGCCCCCTGCACCATCAAATCCAGTGGTAACGGCAAGTCCTGCCGCCCGCCGATGCCATGTGCGAGGAACTCTGCCGTCCCGCCGGTCATCAACCGCTCGCTCTACCCAAATGAGCGCTGTCCGACTTCGTCCCGCCGCGGTTCAGGCGCACTCCGGCGACGAGCAGCCCTAACGCGGTGCCGTAGGTGAGCACAGTCAAGCCGCGGTCCAGCACCGCTGGTCCCGCGAAGGGCAACTGGGAGTACCACAGCACGCTGATATCCGTGGCAGCCAGCAGCACTATCACGGTCCCCGCCGTGATGACCCTGACTGCCGCCGCTTCGCTCCTGCGCAGCGTGCTGACCACCGTGACGCCGCCGATCAGCAAGACGAATGCGCTCACCGCGCCGACGCCTATCCAACCGAGGACCGGACCGTTTTGCTGGGGAGTGAATCCGGTCCCCAGCAGGTGTAGCAGAAAGGCCAGGACTCCTACCGAAACAACGGCGGCCATCGGGCGGTGCCAGTTGTGCATCCAGCCAATGGCCGCTACCGCGGCGGTGAGCATCACGAGGACCACCACCCATGGCCACGGCGAAGGCGGCGAAATCCGGTCCCGGGTACCGACGACGGTGACCTGCTGACCGTCCACGACCAGAGGCAGCTCCCAGGATGCGGAGGCGCTGGAAGGGTCGGCGGGCGCATCGATCCGGGCGTCCGTCCAGGTGGCGCTGTCTCCATCGCGAAGGTGCATCCACCGCGGCTCGGTCGCCGGATCCGCCGGCGCGGAGATGCCCGGAACCTGCCCGGTCTCGCCCGCGGTCCTGCTGAGCTCGTTGACTTGCACCCGGTTCTGGGACAACCGCAAGAAGGGTTCGCCTTGATAACCGATGACGACGATCTCCGCCGCACCCTGATTGGCGACCCGCACCCACTGCCCGCCGATCCCGAGCGTCACCCCCATGGTTTGCACCGCCGGTCGGATGCCGGTCACCACAGTGTGGTAGTTGCTGGGCGACGCTCCCGCTCCGGCGATGTGCGCCGCGGCCGGAGCCGGATAGATCAGCGCAAACAACCCGGCTATTACTGCGACCAGGGCAAACCTACGCATCCAGCCCGGGGACCGGGGTGACGACCTCGGCATCATTGCACCACGAGCTGGAACAGCAGCAACTTAGTGTCATGGGTTTCGACTTCGAACACGCCGGGCAGGTCCGCCACCAGCGCCACGGCGGCCGTGCCGGCTCCTGCGTCCGCGCTCATCTCCCTTCCCGGGGCGGCAGCAGGATGGAGCCGCGGTGGTCGCGGATGTCGCGGCGGGTCAGGATCACCAGCAGCGACTCGAGCCCCGCCAGCCACGCCATCCCC
>JALZCO010000225.1 GCA_030863015.1 Actinomycetota bacterium | reverse complement strand
CACCGAGCATCCCGCCAGCAGCGCCACCGAGCATCCCGCCAGCAGCGCCACCGCGGCGAGCGTCACGGCGACCGCGCGGCGGCGGGCACCGGGCAAACCCGACACGGTGAATCGCACGGTCGGCCAGGGTAGGCGGCGACCCGTGTGTCGCTGGTGAGCGGCAAGCCGGATACCGCAAAAAAGGCGCACCATGCCACCCGCGAGGCTTGCCGGATCCGTTACTGCTGCTCCTCGGGTGCACGCCGCTCGCCGCTGGCGGCGAGCGGGTCGGGCAGTCGCCCGCCACTCAAGGCCGCCAGCAACGGCAGGTCCCGAGCCCGCACCGCGGGCAACCCGACTTCCTCGCCACCGTGCAGGACAGCCCAGACTCGGGCCCGCTCATCGATCCGCAAGCCATGGAGGTCCGACCAGATGATCCGCCGCGAGCCCAACACCCGATGCACCGCCACGGTGTCGCGATCGACCACCGTGCGGCTTCGCACCAACCAGATCGCCACACCCAACGGCACCAGGTACAGCACCTGCAGTCCTGGCGCACCGAAGGCGACCGGTGTCACGCATACGGTCAGCCCGAAAACCCCGATCAGGGCGGTGAGCGGCCGCCGGAAGGTCGCCGTCAAGGACTCGGTCACGGTGACATAGTGACAGGGGCCAGCGGGCCATCGGGGAACTCGACCGGGTCGACATGTCCGGCCTTTCCAGTAGGCGTACAGTAGGCGCATGCCCAGGGTTCAGATCTACCTTCCAGAGGATCTTCATCACGCGGTCAAGGAACTCAAGCTGCCGATCTCCGAGCTCAGCCAGCACGCCGTGCGAGTGGAGCTGCGCCGGCGGGAGTTGGCCGCTGACGCAGACCGGTATCTGGCAGAACTGTCCGTGGAGCTCGGCGGGCCGCCGACGGCTGACGAGCTGGCGGCCGCGGACGCCTGGATCGACGCCGCCACGGTTCCACCCGCCCGACGGCCGAGATGAGCCTGGTCCTGGACTCGCGAGCGATCACGGCTCTGGGTCGTCGGGATCGGCAGACGGCAGCGCGGATCACAGCGCTTCGGCTGCGCGGACTGTGGCCACCGATCGTGCCGACCGCCGTAGTCGTCGACTCGCTGACCGGAAACCGGATCCGTCACGCGCTGGCCAACCGCACGGTGGGGCTGTCCTTGGTTCATCCGCTGGACGAACCGCTGGCTCGTCGCGCGGCACAGCTTCGCGGGCGGGCGCGGGCAGGCTCGGCGGTCGATGCCGTTGTCGTGGCCACCGCGGAACTGTTCGAAGCCCTGGTGGTCACCGGCGATCTACACAACCTGGCCCGCCTGTCCCAACACGCCAACGGGGTCGCCCTGCTGCCCGCCTGAGAACAGGGTTGTCTGCCTGGAGCTTCCCAGAATACGGGAGTGATTCCCGCTAGGTTGACGGTGCGGGGGCACGCCCGTTACCGTCGGCGACGTGCTGATCCCCCACGGCCTCGTACTTTGCGGGCGCGTCGTCTGAGAGTCAAGAGACGACGCGCCGACCCTCGCTTGAGCCCAATCCGGGCAGCGGGGGTTTTTTGATGTCCAGGGCGCGCCAACGATGAGCTGAGGCAAACCATGACAACCCTGACCCCACGAGAGACGGCGATTCCCGAGCAACCGCCCAAACCGGCTCCACCAGCAGGTGCGCCGGTGCGCCTCACCGGCGCCCAGGCCCTGGTGCGCTCCCTTGAGGCGGTTGAGTGCGAGGCGGTATTCGGTATCCCTGGTGGGGCTGTACTACCGGCCTACGATCCGCTGCTCGACTCAACCGCGGTGCGTCACGTTCTGGTCCGCCACGAGCAGGGCGCGGGACACGCTGCGGCCGGTTATGCCCAGGCGACCGGGCACGTCGGTGTGTGCATGGCCACCTCCGGTCCTGGCGCGACCAATCTGGTCACGCCCATCGCCGATGCACATATGGACTCGGTGCCAGTGGTGGTCATCACCGGTCAGGTCCCACGGGCTTCGATCGGGAGTGACGCCTTCCAAGAGGCGGACATCTGCGGCATCACCATGCCGATTACCAAGCACAACTTCCTGGTGACCGAGGCGGCAGAGATCCCACGGACCATCGCCGAGGCGTTTCACCTCGCATCCACCGGCCGGCCTGGACCGGTGCTGGTGGACATTCCCAAGGACGTGCTGCAGGCCCAGACCATCTTCTCCTGGCCACCTCAAATCGACCTACCAGGGTACCGGCCCACCACCCGGCCGCACGGTAAGCAGATCCGAGAGGCCGCTCGGCTGATCGCCACTGCGCGGCGCCCGGTGCTCTACGTCGGTGGGGGGGTCATCAGGGCACGGGCTACTGCGGCGCTGCGGGAACTGGCCGAGCTCACCGGTGCGCCGGTGGTCACTACGCTGATGGCTCGCGGTGCCTTCCCCGACTCGCATCCCCAGCACCTGGGCATGCCCGGCATGCACGGCACAGTGGCGGCGGTCGCGGCGATGCAGCGCTCCGACCTGCTGATCGCGCTCGGTGCCCGGTTTGACGATCGGGTCACCGGACAGCTGTCCACCTTCGCCCCGGACGCCGCGGTGGTGCACGCCGACATTGATCCTGCGGAGATCTCCAAGAACCGCCGGGCCGATGTTCCGATCGTCGGTGACTGCGCTGAGGTGATCAGCGAATTGATCACGGCGGTGCGGGCCGAGTTCACCTCCCTACAGCCGGATCTCACCGCATGGTGGGCCCAGCTGGAAAGCTGGCGCACGACGTTCCCGCTGGGTTATGACCCGCCGACGGACGGCATGCTCTCTCCGCAGTTCGCGATCAAACGGATCGGTGAGCTGGTCGGCCCGGAGGCGATATACGCCGCTGGGGTAGGTCAGCACCAGATGTGGGCAGCACAGTTCATCAGATACGAGAAGCCGGGCACTTGGATCAACTCCGGCGGCCTTGGCACGATGGGTTTCGCGGTGCCGGCGGCGATGGGCGCCAAGCTCGGCAGGCCCGATGTCGCGGTGTGGGCCATCGATGGCGACGGCTGCTTCCAGATGACCAATCAGGAGCTGGCGACGTGCGCCATCGAAAAGATCCCGATCAAGGTCGCTGTGATCAACAACGGCAGCCTGGGAATGGTCCGGCAGTGGCAGAACCTGTTCTATTCCGAACGCTATTCGCAGACCGACCTCGGGACCCACGCCCGCATCCCGGACTTCGTGAAGCTCGCCGAGGCATTGGGTTGCGTGGGCCTTCGCTGCGAGGCCGAGCCGGACGTCGACAAGGTCATCAAGCAGGCGATGGAGATAGACGACCGTCCAGTTGTGATCGACTTCGTGGTGGGTAAGGACGCCCAGGTCTGGCCGATGGTCGCGGCGGGCCACAGCAACGACCAGATCATGGCGGCGCACAACATCCGCCCGCTGTTCGACGAGGACGGGTCATGACCACACACACCATGTCGGTGCTGGTGGAGAATAAGCCCGGTGTCCTGGCCCGGGTGGCCGGGCTGTTCAGCCGCCGCGGATTCAATATCCACTCGTTGGCGGTCGGGCCGACCGAGAACCCCGCCATCTCCCGGATGACCATCGTGGTGGCGGTCGATCTGCTACCCCTGGAGCAGGTCACCAAGCAGCTCAACAAGCTGATCAATGTAATCAAAATCGTTGAGCTCGACCCGGCGGTGGCGGTGCAGCGGGAGCTGCTACTGGTGAAGGTCCGAGCCGACACCACGGTGCGCTCTCAGGTGCTCGAGACGGTCACGCTGTTTCGGGCCAAGGTGGTCGACGTCTCCCCGGAGGCGCTGACCATCGAGGCAACCGGGACCGCGGACAAGCTGGATGCGCTACTGCGGATGCTCGAGCCTTTCGGCATCCGCGAGATGGTGCAGTCGGGCATGGTGGCCATGGGCCGCGGGCCCCGCGCAATCACCGCCGGTCCAATCCGCTAGACCCGCTATCCCCGCGTTCTGTTCCCAGACGCAGTTACCCGGCCTCGCTTAAGTGCGTTCTGTCCCCAGAACGCGGTTCAGACCCAGATCAGGAGCCCACCATGAGTGCAGAGATCTTCTACGACGATGATGCTGATCTGTCGATCATCGGCGCGCGGAAAGTGGCTGTGATCGGCTACGGCAGCCAGGGACATGCGCATGCGCTGAGCCTGCGCGACTCCGGGGTCGACGTGCGCGTCGGGCTGCCCGAGGCGTCCAAGTCGCGCCCGAAGGCGGCCGATGAGGGGCTGCGAGTCGTGACGCCGGCGCATGCGTCAGCCGAGGCCGACGTCATCATGATTCTCGCGCCGGACACCAAGCAACGGACCATCTACGCCAACGACATCGCGCCGAACCTGAGCTCGGGTGACGCGCTGTTGTTCGGCCATGGCTTCAACATCCGGTACGACCTGATCACACCGCCGTCCGATGTGGACGTGGCGATGGTGGCGCCCAAGGGACCGGGGCACCTAGTGCGCAGGCAGTTCGTCGACGGCAAGGGCGTGCCGTGCCTGATCGCGGTCGAGCAGGACCCCACCGGTGGCGCCCAGGCGCTGGCGCTGTCCTACGCCAAGGCGATCGGCGGTACCCGCGCCGGCGTGATCAAGACCACGTTCACCGAGGAGACCGAGACCGATCTGTTCGGAGAGCAGACGGTGCTCTGCGGCGGGATCACTTCGCTGGTGCAGGCCGGGTTCGAGGTGCTCACCGAGGCCGGCTACGCAGCGGAGGTGGCGTATTTCGAATGCCTGCACGAGGTCAAGCTCATCGTCGACCTGATGTATGAGGGCGGGATCGCCCGGATGCGCTACTCGATCTCCGACACCGCTGAGTACGGGGATCTCACCCGCGGGCCGCGGGTGATCACGCCGCAGGTCAAGGACGAAATGCGGCGGATCCTCACCGAAATCCAGGACGGCACCTTCGCCCGCGAATGGGTCGCCGAGGACGACAACGGCCGGCCGAATTTCGCCAAGCTGCGCGCCGAGGGCGAGCGGCACTCCATCGAGCAAGTCGGCGCGCGGTTGCGCGGGCTGATGTCCTGGGTTGATCGGCCGCTCAACGACACCGCCTAGACTCAGTCAGCGTGACCCGACCACTAGTCCTGATTGCTGAGAAGCTCGCACCGTCGGTGCTGGAGATCTTCGATGACGAGTTTGACGTCCAGCACGTCGACGGCACCGATCGTGAGGCTTTGTTCGAGGCGCTAGCCGATGCCGAGGCGCTGCTGGTGCGCTCGGCCACTCGGGTGGATGCCGAGGCGCTAAGCTACGCGCGCCGGCTCAAGGTCGTCGCCAGGGCCGGTGTCGGGCTGGACAACGTCGACGTGCCGGCGGCCACCGAGCGCGGCGTGATGGTCGTCAACGCACCCACCTCCAATATCGTCTCGGCCGCCGAACACGCCGTCGCGCTGCTGCTGGCGGTGGCCCGGCACATCCCCGCAGCCGACGCCAGCCTGCGTAGTGGGCAGTGGAAGCGCAGCTCGTTCAGTGGCGTCGAGCTGGCCGGCAAGATCATTGGCGTGGTCGGTCTGGGCAAGATCGGCCAGCTGGTGGCGCAGCGGCTGGCTGCCTTCGGAACGCAGCTGATCGCCTATGACCCCTATGTGTCCCCGGCACGGGCCGCTCAGCTGGGCATCGAGCTGGTCGAGCTGGACGAGCTGCTGTCCCGCGCGGACGCCATCTCGATCCACCTGCCCAAGACTCCCGAGACGCTCGGCCTGATCGGAGCCGACCAACTCGTCAAAACCAAGCCGGGCGTGCTGATCGTCAACGCCGCTCGCGGTGGCCTGGTGGACGAGCAGGCGCTGGCCGACGCCGTGCGCAGTGGCCAGGTCGGTGGCGCCGGGATCGACGTCTTCGCCATCGAGCCGTGCACCGCCAGCCCGCTGTTCGAACTTCCTCAGGTCGTTGTCACCCCGCATCTGGGTGCGTCCACCGCCGAGGCGCAGGACCGTGCGGGCACCGACGTCGCGCGCAGCGTCCTGCTGGCGCTGCGCGGGGAGTTCGTTCCCGACGCGGTGAACGTGATCAGCAATGGGGTGGTGGGCGAGGAGGTTCGGCCCTGGCTGCCGCTGACCCAGAAACTGGGTACCGTGCTGGCCGCCCTGACCGCGCGTTCACCTGACTCCATAACCGTCGATGTGCGTGGTGAACTGGCTGCCGAGGACGTCTCAGTGCTGCAGCTCGCGGCGCTTCGAGGCATTTTCACCGATGTGGTGGCTGAGCAGGTCACCTTCGTCAACGCGCCGCGGTTGGCGCAGGAACGCGGGATCACCGTTGCCGTGGTGACCGCGCCGGAAAGTCCCAGCCATCGCAGTGTGGTCAGCGTGCGAGGTGCGTTCGCCGACGGCACCGTTTCCTCAGTCTCGGGAACACTGTCGGGACCTGCGCAGGTGCCCAAGCTGGTCGAGATCGATGGCCGGCACTTCGACCTTCGGGCTCAGGGCGAGGCCATCTTCATGGAGTACCCGGACCGTCCTGGCGTGATGGGAACCGTGGGCACGTTGCTGGGTGCAGCGGACGTCAACATCGAAGCGGCCCAGATCAGCCAGACGACTGCGGGTACCGATGCGGTGATGATGCTGCGGGTCGATCAGACCGTGCCACGGGACGTGCTGGAGGCCATCGGGGCATCGGTTGGTGCCCGCACCATCCGTTCGGTCACCTTCGGCTGACTTTCTGAGCTTTCCAGGGCACCGAACTACCCATCAGGACTGGTCACAAAAAGCGATCCAGTGGGTACGGTCCGTGAGTGCGCCGCATCCGGGTAGGGAGCCCGTGGGCTCGCCGGTCCCGGGCCGTGCCGAAGAGTCCCTCGGCGTTCGTGGTTGTGGTTCTCACCGTGATCGCGTCCGCGGGACTCAACGGCCTGGCCAGCGGTCAGCCCGATACGGTGCCGCTCGCGGTCGGCCTGCCACCTGCGGCCGGCCTGCCGCCGGTACCGCTGCAGGGCAAGATCGGCTCCCGGCTGGACGCGGCGCGGGGGCCGGTGGCGGTCTTTGTCGAGCTTGCCCAGCCGCCGGCGGTGGAGGTCTTCCACACCCAGCGTAACGCGGGCCGGCCGGCCGCGACCGCGGCGCAGCTGGCCGGTGCCGCCAAGAGCCAGGTGGAGCAGGCTGCCGATCGCGCGCTCGGGATGCTGCGCGACCGCAATGCGGACGTCCACGAGCTGTTTCGGACCACCAACGCCGTGCCGGGACTGGCCGTGGTCGCCGATGCGGATGCGATCCGCCAACTCGCCGGCTCGCCCGATGTCCGCTCGGTGTACAAGATCGTACCCAAGGCCGTGATGAACTCCAGCACCGTGCAGCTGACCAGGACACTGCGCGCCTGGCAGCAGACCGGGCGGCTGGGGGACGGGGTACGGATCGGCATCATCGACGACGGCATCGACTACACGCACGCCGACTTCGGCGGCCCCGGTACCCCGGCGGCCTACACCGCCATCAATCCGACCATGGCCAAGCCAAGCTACTTCCCAACCCGCAAAGTGGTGGGTGGATACGACTTCGCCGGCGACGACTACGACGGCGGCGCGGCCGGTGGCCCGCTGGGGACGATCCCACGGCCAGACCCCAACCCGCTGTCCTGCGGCCAACACGGCAACCATGTCGCCGGTACGGCGGCCGGATTCGGCGTCAACGCTGACGGCAGCACCTTCCGCGGTGATTACCAGCAGCTGGACCCGGCAGCGCTGAACGCCCTGCGGATCGGCCCTGGCACCGCCCCGCACGCACTGCTGTACGCGCTGAAGGTCTTCGGGTGCCGCGGCGCAACAGGGTTGACCGCCAAGGCGATGGACTGGGCGCTGGACCCCAACGGCGACGGCGACTTCTCCGACCGGCTCGACGTGGTGAATCTGTCGCTGGGCTCGGATTACGGTGCTCCGGATGACCCGGACAGCCTGTTCGTCCGCCAGTTGGCGCTCAACGGGGTGCTGCCGGTCTTGGCGGCGGGCAACGGCGGTGACCTCTACGACATCGGTGGCGCACCGGGCAACACTCCCGAGGCGCTCACCGTGGCCAGTACCCGAGACTCTGCTGTGCTGCGCGACGGAGCCCAGATGATCGCGCCGAACGGCACGGGTTCCCGGATCATCGGTGGTCAGTACAGCCAGGACTTCCCCCGCTACGACAGCCTGGATCGCACTGCGCCGGTGGTACGGCTGTCCGATCCCGCCAACGCCGACGGCTGCCAGCCCTACTCAGCTGCCGACGCTGCCGCGGTGGTGGGCAAGCACGTCTGGTTGGAGTGGGATGATGACAACGCCACCCGGCGCTGCGGTTCGAGGGTGCGGGCCGACCACGCGCTGGCCGCCAAGGGCGCAGGAGTGCTGCTGTCTTCAGGCGAGGAGCACTTCGCCGCGAGCATCGCAGGTAATGCGGGGGTACCGGTGTTCCAGTTGACCGGTCCCGACACCGCGGCGCTGCGTCCGGCGCTGCAGGCCGGGGCGCTCATGGTGCGGCTCGCGGGCGAGCTGCGGACCTCGGTGCAGACTGATGATCCACGAATCACCGACACGGTCAGTGAGTTCAGCTCGCGTGACGTTCGAGGCCCCGCCCTCAAACCGGACGTGGCGGCACCCGGGGACACCATCGCCTCGGCACTGACCGGCAGCGGATCGGACGTCCTGGTGATCAGCGGGACGTCGATGGCTTCCCCGCACGTCGCGGGCATCGCGGCGTTGGTCCGCCAGGCGCGTCCGGACTGGAGCGTGACCGAGGTCAAGGCCGCGGTGGTGAATACCGCAGGAGCGGACGTCCATTCGCACGACGGTCAGCAGGGCCCGATCACGGGTCCCAACCGGGTCGGCGCCGGCCGGGTGGACGCGGCAGCCGCGGTGCACAATCAGGTGCTGGCGATGGTGCCGGATGACCCCGGTCAGGTCAGTGCCGGCTTCGGCGTAGTGCAGGCCACCGGTCCAGTCGCCCTCAGCAAGACGATCACACTGGTGAACAAGGGTGCGACCGCGGCCCGGTACGCGGTCGCCTATCAACCGATCACCACCATGCCTGGAGTCGGGTACCAGCTGTCCAGCCGATCGGTCGACATCGCCCCGCACGGAGTCGCGGCACTGACCGTCACGCTACGGATTGACGATCCGTCGGCGCTGCGCCGGACCGCCGATCCGACTATCGAGAAGATCCAACTCAGAGCGGCCCGCCAGTTCGTCGCCGACGCCTCCGGCCGGATCGTCTTCAGCGCTCCCGATAACCCGGGTGCGGGTGTCCCGCCGGATACGGTCGCCTTGCGGGTGCCGGTCTATGCCGCTCCAAGGCCCGTGTCCGACCTGTCTGCACTCGAGACTCTGCACTTCCGGGGCGACGACCGGCAGGCCGTACTGTCCCTGTTCGGCCGCGGGGTGGACCAGGGCAGCGGAGATGCCGCCTTCCGGTCGCTGATCAGCGCCCTGCAGCTGCAGACCGAAAGCGGGCGGTTGGCTCGGTGCAGGGGCGTATTCGTGGCGGCGTGCACGCTCAACGGGACAGCTCGGGGAGGTGACATCCGCTATGTCGGTGTGACGTCCACTGCGCCGCTTGTGGTAGCCCGGGGCAGGCCGAAAGACGCGTTGCTCGCGTTCGGGATCACCACTTGGGGGGACTGGTACAACGTCGGCAGCAACACCATTCCGTTCATCAACATCGACACCACCGGAGACGGGCTGCCCGACTTCGAGGTCCGCGGGACGAAGCTGGCCGGTACCGACGTGCTCATCGCGGCGACCGCCGACCTGCACGCGCCGCCAGGATCCCCACCGGTTCAGGTGCTGCCGGTCAACGGGCAGTTCGGGGACGTGGACTCGGGGGTCTTCGACAGCAACATCATCGTGCTGCCGGTGTCGCTGGCCGCACTGGGGATCGACCCGTTGGCGGCAACAGCACCGATCAGCTACACCACGGCAGTCGCAAGCTATTACACCAGTCCGGTGAGCGTCGGCGAGGTCATTGACAGCACGGCTCCGGCGTTGTTCGACGCCGTGCGGCCGGGACTGTGGGCTCAGGGAACCGGGGATGCCGCGTTGAGCTATCTGGCCCGGCCGGGAACCGCGTTGATGGTCAATCGGGACGCCATCGCCGCGACGGCTCAACGTGCGGCCCAGCTGCTCGTGTTGCACCCGGCCAACCGCAGTGGAAGTCGGGTACAGGTGGTACCGGTGTCGGCACCTGGTTCTGCGTTGATGGGGGGGCCGGCGCGCGGTCCGGGTCCTGCCGCGCCGCTTCCGGTGCCCGTAGCGCCTCCCGCACCAGTGGAGCCCCTGACGGCGCGCGTGGCGGGCTTCGCCCGGCTGAGCCATGATTATTGGGCAGGGTGGCTCGCCCTCCTTAGGCCATGGCGTATCCATCGTGCGGTGCTCGACGTCGCTGCGGGTAACCTGCCCGCGGCAGAGGGTCCCACGGCAGGGGCCCGGGCACTGGAGGTGGTTCATGCGGCTCGCGGTGATCCCTGGTGACGGGATCGGTCCGGAGGTGATCGGTGAGGCGCTCAAGGTCCTGAACGAGGTGGCTCCCGACGCCGAGACCACGCCCTACGATCTCGGTGCCGCGCGCTGGCACTCCACCGGGGAGTTACTTCCTGAGTCGGTGCTCAACGAGCTACGCCAGCACGACGCCATTCTGCTCGGCGCAGTGGGGGATCCCTCGGTACCCAGTGGGATCCTCGAGCGTGGGCTGCTGCTGCGGCTGCGTTTTGAACTCGACCACCACGTGAACCTGCGGCCGGCCCGGCTCTATCCCGGAGTGCGCAGCCCGATCGCGGAGCCGGGCAGCATCGACATGATCGTGGTACGAGAGGGCACCGAAGGCCCCTATGCCGGCAACGGCGGGCTGCTGCGCAAGGACACTCCACACGAGATCGCCACCGAGGTGAGTCTGAACACGGCGTTCGGCGTGGAACGAGTTGTCCGTGACGCGTTCGCCCGTGCTGCAGCGCGCCCGCGCAGACACCTGACATTGGTGCACAAGACGAACGTGCTTTCGCACGCCGGATCGCTGTGGTCGCGCATCGTGGAGGAGGTGTCGCTGCAGCATCCCAACGTGACGGTGTCTTACCAGCACGTTGATGCGGCCACCATCCACCTGGTCACCGACCCCGGCCGGTTCGACGTGATCGTTACCGACAACCTGTTCGGCGACATCCTCACCGACCTCGCGGCGGCCGTCACTGGCGGGATTGGCCTTGCCGCAAGCGGGAACCTAGACGTGACCCGCCGCAACCCCAGCATGTTCGAGCCGGTACACGGCTCTGCCCCGGACATCGCTGGTCAGGGCATTGCTGACCCGACTGCGGCGGTGCTGTCGATCGGGCTGATGCTCGCTCATCTCGGGATGGACGAGCCGTCTCGCCGGGTCGAGGCTGCAGTGGCCTTCGACTTGGCCACCCGGGATCACACCCACCCAGGCGGTACCCAAGCCATCGGCGATCGGTTGGCAGCCCTGGTCTCGTCGAGCCAGCGAGTCGAACGCGCCGGTCTGTAGTCGGCGAGCCGGCCAGTCGTCGCCGAACCTACCGGTGAAGGATGGGTGGCCCGCCATCGCGTCGCCCTACCCGGTATGCGACACTGCGGCCGTGGCCTGCCACAGTGTGAAGATTATTGCTGAGCGCGTCGGGTAACGGCACCATCACCCGACGCGCAGACCTCTCGCATCCGCGGGGGGTCTTTTTTGTTGCCAGGTTCTGACTCAGGAGCGCTTGCCGATGTCCCGCATCACCCCCGCCGGCACCCCGCTCGGCGACGACTTCCACCTCTACGACACGACCCTGCGCGACGGCGCCCAGCGGGAGGGCATCTCCTACTCGGTGGCCGACAAGCTGGCCGTCGCCCGGCTGCTGGACATGCTGGGGGTGGGTTTCATCGAAGGCGGCTGGCCCGGTGCGTTGCCTAAGGACACCGAATTCTTCACCCGTGCCGCAGCCGGTGAGCTGGCGCTGACCCACGCCGTGTTGGTCGCCTTCGGGTCCACCCGGCGAGCGGGCCGGGCCGCTGCGGCCGATCCGCAAGTGCAGGCTCTGCTCGCCTCCCAGGCCCCGGTGATCACCTTGGTGGCCAAGTCCGACCGTCGGCACGTGGAGCGAGCGCTGCGTGTGGACGTCGCCGAGGCCTGCGCGATGGTGCGAGACACCGTCGCGCTGCTGGTCGCTGAGGGTCGGCGGGTGTTCCTCGACGCCGAGCACTTCTTCGACGGCTACGCCGTCGACGCCGACTGTGCGCTTCGGGTTCTCGAGGCCGGCGTCACCGCCGGTGCCGCGGTTGCGGTGCTGTGCGACACCAATGGTGGACAGTTGCCACTGCAGCTTGCGGAGACCGTCGCTGAGGTGGTTGCCCGGACGGGTTTTCGGGTCGGAATCCATTGCCAGGACGACACCGCCTGCGCGGTGGCCAACTCGGTCGCGGCAGTGCAGGCCGGGGCCAGCCACGTGCAGTGCACCGCCAACGGTTACGGCGAGCGGACCGGTAACGCGGACCTGTTCGCTGTCATCGGCAACCTTGTCACCAAGCTGGGGATGCCGGTCCTCCCGGATGCCGGGATGGCCGAGCTGACCCGCATTTCGCACGCACTGGCCGAGATCGCCAACCTCGCTCCCGATACCCACCAGGCCTATGTCGGGAGGTCGGCCTTCGCCCACAAGGCGGGGCTGCACGCGAGCGCGATCAAGGTAGATCCGGAGCTGTACAACCACTTGGATCCCGCGGTGGTGGGCAACTCACAGCGCGTGCTCGTCACCGAGATGGCCGGCCGGGCCAGCATCGAGCTCAAGGGTGCCGAGCTCGGATTGGACTTGGCCGGTCGCTCGGCCGAGATTGGCGTGGTCACCGCCCGGATCAAGGAGCTCGAGTCCCGGGGCTGGTCGTTCGAGGCTGCCGATGCCTCATTTGAGTTGTTGTTGCGTCAGCAGATCAGCGACGTGCCGCCGGCACCGCCGTGTCAGCTGGAGTCCTACCGGGTGGTGGTGGATCATCAGGCCGACGG
>JALZCO010000220.1 GCA_030863015.1 Actinomycetota bacterium | reverse complement strand
CTCTTGTAGAGCCCCCCAACTTACGCGGCGGTGTCCCTTCCGGTGCGCTCGCGGTCGGCTCGGTCTCGCTCGAGGGCGGCCTTGCTGGGCCGGCCGCGCGGGCGCTTGCGCGGGATGACCGCGCCTTGTTCGAAGATCTCGCCGCCCCACACGCCCCAGGGCTCCTGCCTGGACAGCGCGCTGTCAAGGCAGGCAGCCTTGATCGGGCAACCCGTGCAGAGCTGCTTGGCTCGTTCCAGCTCGGCGGGCGACTCGGCGAACCACAGATCTGGATCGTGTGAGCGGCAAGGCAGGGCAGCCGACCCGGCCGGTGCGGTATCGAGCAGGTGGGCCAGCTCTGCCCCACCCAGCAGGTCGGGCAACGCCCCGCCATCCAACGGGACGGTCGCGGTCAACACTTGTCTCTCCTCCTCGGTGGTGGTGCCAGTGCACATCGCCGGTACCGTGCCCGCCGCGGGATGAGGACCTAGCGACACATAAAGGCCGCGGATCCCGCTGCGGGGTCCGCGGCCTTATACGAGCCGGTTGGTGCTGGCTCGAAAATCAAGGCTCCGATGCAGACGTACGCATGCGGTCGGTAACCGGCAGGTCAATGCCGGTCGGATTGATGACGGTGCGGTGGAAGGAACGCCCAACACGCAGCCGAGGCGCGCCAGACGGCGCAGTCAGCAGGCGCTTGGACCACACTTCTCCAGACATAGCGAGGTGCTCGCACTGCGGGAAGCAACGGGCACCGGTGGTCAGGTAACTCTCCATCACGGCACCTCCTTACCCGCTCGGCTCACGCTCAGTGGCTGATTCATCCTGGTCAGCAGCGTGCAACGGCCGCCTCCGAAGATTAAGAGCAAGGTTAGGACCCTGCTGATACGCCAGCAACCGATTTTCGTATTTTCTTTGTCAACCACTGACCGGACCGCCGCGGACCAGGGCAAGCACCTCGGCCCCGTAGCGGTCCAGTTTGGCTGCCCCGATCCCGGGGATGGCTGTCAGGCCGGCGGCGTCAGCCGGCCGTTGCTCGGCGATGGCGGTCAGCGTGGCATCGGTGAAGATCACGAAGGCGGGAACCCGCTGCTCCTTCGCGCAGCCGGTGCGCCAGTCCCGTAACCGGTCCAGCAGCTCCGGGTCGGCATCAGACGGGCAGGCGGCACATCGGGACAGCTTCACCGCGATCGACCCAGTGATCGGGATGCCACAGATCCGGCAATAAGCCTTGCCGGAGGCCGTCTTGAACACGGCCTTCGGTTCTGCATCGAAGCCGGCAGGCCGCACCACGAGGCTGCCCTGTGGCACCACGCCATGGAGGAAACGGCTGCGACGCCGCGAGCGCTGGCCACCTGCGCGGCGCGATAGCGCCCAGGACAGTGAGAGCCAACGGCGGGCCCGGGTTACGCCGACGTAGAGCAGCCGGCGCTCCTCTTCCAGGGCGACCTGGTCACCGTCGGCGTACTGGATCGGCATCGTTCCCTCGACCAGCCCGACCAGGAAAACTGCATCCCACTCCAGACCCTTCGCGGCGTGCAAGGAAGCCAGCGTCACGCCCCGCACCGCCGGTGGGTGCGCGGCGTCGGCACGAGCGTCCAGTTCAGCCACCAGCTGCCCCAGATCGGCGTCGGACGTGCCGGCTGCGAGGTCAGCGGCCAGCTCAACCAGCGCGTGCAGCGACTCCCAGCGTGACCGTGCAGCCCCACCCCCTGGGGGTTCGTCAGTGAGGCCGTGGGCGGTCAGCACCTCGCGGGCCGTGGCACCCAGATCCCCCGCTGAACTAACCGTGCGTGCCGTGGCTGCCGCCCGTAGCGCGCGGATCGCGGCCCGAACTTCGGGACGCTGGAAGAACCGTTCGCCGCCGCGGACCTGAAACGGAATCCCCCGAGCATCCAACGCCTGCTCGTAGGCCTCGGACTGGGCGTTGACTCGGTACAGCACGGCGATCTCGGCGGCCGGCGTCCCGTGACCCAGCAACTCGGCGATCGCCTCCGCCACGGCGGTGGCCTCCGCGGGCTCGTCGTCGTGCTCGTCGAAAGACGGCTCCGGGCCGGGTGGCTGCTGGCCCTCAAGCTGCAGCCGGGCACCCGCCGACCGGCCGGCCGCAGCGGAGATCACTCGATTCGCCAGCGACACGATCTGCGGCGTGGAGCGGTAATCGCGGCGCAGCCGCACCGTCACCGCCTCAGGAAATCGTCTGGTGAACTCCAACAGAAATCGGGGGGTGGCACCGGCGAAGGAGTAGATGGTCTGGTTCGCGTCACCGACGACGGTCAGGTCGTCACGTGCACCGAGCCAGGCCTCGAGTACGCGCTGCTGCAGCGGTGTGACGTCCTGGTACTCGTCGACGACGAAACAGCGGTAGCGGTCCCGAAACTCCTGCGCGACTCCCGCGTGCTCCTCGAGCGCGGCCGCGATGTGCAGCAGGAGATCGTCGAAGTCCAGTACCTGGCTGCGGTTTTTGATCTCCTCATATCCGGTGTATATAGCCGCGATCTGCGCCGCCGGTGCTGGGGTGTCCCGGCGCGCCGCGGCCACCGCGGCGGGGTAGTCCATGGCGGTGACCAGGCTGGCTTTGGCCCACTCGATCTCGCCGGCGAGATCTCGCAAATCGTCGGGACCGGCGGCGACGCCGGCTCGCTGCGCGGCCTGGCCGACCAGCCGCAGCTTGTGCTCCACCAACGGCCACGGCTGGTCACCCACTACC
>JALZCO010000219.1 GCA_030863015.1 Actinomycetota bacterium | reverse complement strand
CCGCACCGACAAGATGATCCGCCGGCTGGAGCGCGAGATGGAAGCGGCGGCCGCCGAACTGGCGTTCGAACGCGCTGCACGGCTGCGAGACCACCTAGGGGCGCTGCGCCGGGTGATGGAGAAGCAGGCGGTGGTGCTCGGTGATGGCACCGACGCGGACGTGATCGCCTTCGCCTGTGATGAGCTCGAGGCCGCGGTTCAGGTGTTCCACGTCCGCGGAGGGCGGGTCCGCGGCCAGCGCGGCTGGGTGATCGAGCGGCTGGAGCAGGTTGACCTGGTCAGCCAGTTCCTGACCCAGTTCTACGGCGAGCAGGCCGCGTTGGCTGGGTCTGCCGATGATGCCATCCAGCCGGTGCCCCGGGAGGTGCTCGTCCCCGAGCTACCCGAGGACGGCGACGTGCTGACCGAATGGCTTTCCGGACTGCGCGGCGCGCGGGTGGAGCTGCGGGTGCCGCAGCGGGGGGACAAGCGGGCGCTGGCCGACACCGTGGCACGCAACGCTGCGGATGCCTTCGCGCTGCACAAGTTGCGCCGCGCCGGTGATCTGACCGCTCGCGCTGCGGCGCTGCAGGAAATCCACGAATGCCTGGGGCTGGACAGTGCGCCGCTGCGCATCGAGTGCATCGACGTCAGCCACGTGCAGGGCAACGACGTGGTGGCCTCGCTGGTGGTTTTCGAGGACGGATTGCCGCGCAAGTCGGACTACCGGCGCTTTGCGATAAGGGACGCGGCTGGCGAGGGGCGCTCTGACGATGTGGCGAGCATCACCGAGGTGGTTCGTCGGCGCTTCGCGCATTACTTGCAGGAAACTGGGTCGATCGACCGACCGGGGCTAGACCCCGACACAGGACGTCCCCGCAAGTTCGCCTACCTGCCGAACCTGCTTGTTGTCGACGGTGGGCCGGCGCAGGTCGCCGCCGCGGCTCAGGCGCTGTTCGAGCTGGGCGTCACCGACGTGGCGATCGCCGGCCTGGCCAAGCGGCTGGAGGAGGTCTGGCTACCCGGCGAGGCCGACCCGGTGATCCTGCCGCGCAACAGCGAAGGCCTGTACCTGCTGCAGCGGGTGCGCGACGAGGCACACCGGTTCGCGATCAGCTATCACCGGCAGAAGCGGTCGGCGCGGATGACCAGCTCCGCGCTCGACGATGTCACTGGACTCGGGCAGACCCGGCGCACTGCGCTGCTCAAGCACTTCGGCTCGGTCCGCCGCATCCGGCAGGCCAGCGTGGACGAGCTCACCGAGGTGCCCGGAGTCGGTCCGAGTACGGCCCGCGCGGTGCTCGCCGCGCTGGCCAGCACCGGTACTGGCGAAGAGGGCAACGGAGCGGCGCTGTGACCGCGGCACAGGGCGGTATTGAGGTGGCCGTGGTCTCCGGGCTGTCCGGGGCCGGTCGCAGCACGGCAGCCAAGGTGCTTGAGGACCTGGGTTGGTTCGTGGTCGATAACCTGCCGCCCGAGCTGATCGCCACCATGGTCGAGCTCGGCGCGCGATCGCAGGGCGTGGTGACCCGGGTGGCGGTGGTCATGGATGTGCGCAGCCGGGCGTTCACCGACGACCTCGCTGCGGTGATCAAGGATCTGGACGCCCGCGGCTACCGACCCAAGGTGCTGTACCTGGAAGCCACCGACGCGGTGCTGATCCGTCGCTTCGAGCAGGTCCGGCGCAGCCACCCACTACAGGGTGATGGGCGGCTGGCCGACGGGATCGCGGCGGAGCGGGCGTTGCTCGCCCCGTTGCGCGACGAGGCCGATCTGGTGCTGGACACCACCGGGCTGTCCGTGCACCAGCTGCGGGCCAAGATCGAGCATGCGTTCGGTGGAGAAGCCAGCACCCGTACCCGGATCACCGTGCTGTCCTTCGGTTACAAATACGGGTTGCCGATGGACGCCGACCTCGTGATCGATATGCGATTCTTGCCCAACCCGTTCTGGATACCGGAACTGCGCGACTTCACCGGTCTGGAGGCCGACGTCCGCAATTATGTGCTGTCCCAAGAGGGCGCCGAGGAGTTCCTGGATCGCTACCTCGAGCTGCTGCGGCTGATCAGCGGTGGATACCGGCGGGAGGGTAAGCGCTACCTGACCCTTGCGGTGGGCTGCACCGGCGGTAAACACCGCAGCGTGGTCGTGTCCGAGGCGCTGGCCGCCCGGCTCGGCCACGAGGACGGGATCACCGTCAAGGTGGTGCACCGGGACGTGGGACGCGAGTGACCCGGGCGCTGAAGGCGGTTGCGCTGGGCGGTGGCCACGGGCTGTACGCCACGCTAATGGCCCTGCGCACTATCACCGACGACGTCACCGCGGTGGTCACGGTCGCGGATGACGGCGGTTCGT
>JALZCO010000213.1 GCA_030863015.1 Actinomycetota bacterium | reverse complement strand
ACTTCCTCGAGCAGATGCTGGCCATCCGCAAGATGGGGCCGATCGCCAACCTGCTCGGGATGCTGCCCGGGGCGGCCCAGATGAAAGAGCAGCTCGCCGAGGTCGACGACAAGCAGCTGGACCGGCTGCAAGCCATTATCCACGGCATGACCCCTGATGAGCGGGCCGATCCGAAGATCATCAACGCCTCCCGACGGCAGCGCATCGCGCGCGGATCGGGGGTCACCGTCAGCGAGGTCAACCAGCTGGTCGAGCGGTTCTTTGAGGCCCGCAAGGTGATGCAGCAGATGGCCGGGCGGTTCGGCTTCCCCGGAGCCGCCCCCGGGCGCCGAAGTCGCAAGGGCCGCAAGGGCAAGAAGGGCAAAGGACGTGGCCCGACGGCACCGCGGGTGCGCGGCGGGCTGCCCGGGGGCTTGCCCGGTGGGCTACCCGGTGGGATGCCCGATCTCTCCAGCCTGGACCAACTGCCGCCCGGGTTCGACCCGTCGAAGCTGAGGTTCCCCAAGAAGTGAGGGTGCCTTGTGGGCCCTCTGTAGGGCGCCCCAGGGCGCCTGGAGCCCGGGCCATGCACCTGCGCGGGGTACTGCTGCCAGCCGGGGAACCCGGTGAGCTGTGGGTGGCCGACGGGTTGATCTGTACCGACCCGGTGCCCGGGGCGATCACTGTCATCGACGGCGGCTACATTCTCCCGGGCTTGGTCGATGCGCATTGCCACGTCGGTATCGGTCCACAGGGGTCGGCAGGCCTGGCCGAGGCCGCCGAGCAGGCCACCATCGACCGGGACGCCGGCACCTTGCTCATCCGGGACTGTGGAGTCCCCATCGACACTCGCCCGCTGCAGTCCCGCGACGACTTACCACGGATCATCCGGGCAGGGCGGCACTTGGCTCGCCCCAAGCGCTACATCCCGACCATCGGCGTGGAGCTGGACGAACCACGGCTGCTCGCGCAGGCCGTTGAGCAGCAGGCGGCGGTCAGTGACGGCTGGGTCAAGCTGGTCGGGGACTGGATCGACCGCTCAATCGGAGATCTGGCCCCGTTATGGCCCGATGACGTGCTGGTCGAGGCGATCGCCGCGGCACATGCCGCCGGGGCCCGGGTCACCGCGCATGTCTTCGGGGAGGAGGCGTTGCCGGGGTTGATCGCCGCCGGAATCGACTGCATCGAGCACGGCACTGGGCTGTCCGCCGACACCATTGCCGAGATGGCCGCGCGCGGTACCGCCCTGGTTCCCACACTGATCAACATTGAGACGTTCCCGGCGATCGCCGATGGCGCCGGGAAGTACCCGCGCTACGCCGCGCACATGCGCGCGCTGCACGCCGGGCTCCGGGACGCCGTCGGTTCGGCCGTTGAGGCGGGGATCCCGGTTTACGCCGGCAGCGACGCCGGTGGCGGCATCCGGCACGGCCGGCTGGTTGATGAGATCGAAGCATTGCGAACGGTGGGGTTGGACGGCACGCGGGCCCTCGCGGCAGCGAGCTGGGCGGCCCGCGACTGGCTGGATGTGCCCGGCCTGGTGCCCGGTGCGCCCGCCGACCTGCTCGTCACTCGCACCGATCCGCGCCTGGATGCCAATGCGCTGCGGAACCCGGCGTTGCTGCTGTTGCGTGGCCGGGCCTGGGGATGATGGCGATGGGTAGACATCGAGCGCAACTCCAGCGGACAGCGGGCAACAGTGGTCCGTCTCCTACGGCGAGGAGAAACCGTGAGCGCCCCTGATCCTGCGCAGCCCCCTGCGGTGGCCGACACGATGCCACCGCCGGAGGCGGTACCGGCGATGCGGGACGGCCGCCGCGGCTGGCTGCTGCTCGGCTGCTTCGCCATCGGTGAGGTCACCTTCTTGGCAGCGTCGTTGTTCGTGCTGCTGCCTTATGCGCTGGCTTACCCGCGCCAGGCTGCGGACGGGTCGTTGCCGCCCGCAGCGTTGGTCGTCGCGCTCGTAGTGCCCACCGTGCTGGCCGCCTTGGTCGCGACGATCGGCGCTGCGTTGCTCGGTGTGGGGAACCTGGCGCAACGGCTGCGTAGCCAGCTGTCGTTGCGGTGGCGGCTGTCCGATGTCGGCGTCGGGCTGCTGCTGGGCGTCGTCGGCTTGATCATCACTGTTCCGGCCGCTGGTATCTGGGCGCGTTGGGTCGGTACGAACCAGGCGAACTCAGCGGTGGGGGAGGCATTCGAGGGTCTGCGGCTGCCCTTGGGGATGGCGATCACACTGTTCTTCGCCGTCTGGCTGATAGCGCCGTTGTGTGAGGAGCTGCTCTACCGCGGCGTGCTGTGGCGAGCCATGGAGTACTGGCATTGGAATCGTTGGGTGATCTTCGTGTTGACCACGGCGTTGTTCTCCGTTGCTCACCTGGAACTGCTGCGCACTCCGCTGCTGGTGGTGATCTCGTTGCCGATCGCACTGGCCCGGATGCTCACCGGCAATCTGCTGGCCAGCGTTATCGCCCACCAGGCGAATAACTTCCTGCCCGCGGTGGGACTGCTCCTGATCACTCAAGGACTAGTGCCCGGCTGACCTTATTCCCCCTCACCGCGTGTCGGGCTCTCATGCCCACTGTGTCGTGCTCCCATGCACGACGTGTGGGCAGGTGCCACGGAGATCCGGATGGTCTGGCACAATGAGATGCTGTTGTCATGGCGCGCCCTCTCACCGTGCTGCGGCAACGAACCTGACCGTATGGGCAGCGTCAGTCCGTGTCCCCACCATGGGCCGTGCACGCTCACCGTGACCACTCGTGCGTTTGACAGGAGTAGTTCGACCCGTGGCTGTGAAGATCAAGCTCATGCGACTCGGCAAGATTCGCCAGCCCTACTATCGGATAGTCGTCGCTGACGCCCGCACCCGACGCAACGGCAAGGCGATTGAGACGATCGGCAAGTACCACCCCAAGGAGGAACCCAGCTTCATCGAGGTCGACTCCGCACGGGTGCAGTACTGGCTCGGTGTTGGTGCCCAACCCACCGAATCGGTACAGCACATCCTCCAGGTCACCGGCGACTGGCAGAGGTTCACCGGTCAGCCTGGCGAGGAGGGAACACTGCGCCGCGCCGAGCCCAAGCCGGATAAGGCTGAGCTGTTCAACCGGGCGCTGGCCGAAGCGGGCGAGGTGCCGACCACCGAGGCCACCACGCCAAGGAAGAAAAGCCCACGCAAGACCGATACCGGCGCTGCCACGTCCCCCAAGCCGGCCCCGGTTACGGCGTCTGAGCCTGCCCCGGCCGCAGCCGACGACCAGGAGGACACTGCGAAGGCAGCGGACGGGCAGGTGTGAGCATGCTGGCGGATGCGCTCGAGCATCTCGTGAGGGGAATCGTCGACAACCCTGACGATGTGCGCGTCCAGCTGGTAACCACGCGGCGAGGCCGCACCCTTGAGGTGCACGTCCATCCCGATGATCTCGGCAAAGTGATCGGCCGGGGCGGACGCACCGCCACGGCGCTGCGCACGGTGATGAGCGGTATCGGCGGACGTGGGGTGCGGGTCGACGTCGTCGACACCGACCGTTGACCTGCTGGCGGGACTCCACCGTGCAACCGGACAGCAATACTGAAGCAGGGGACACTGGCCCAACACGGGTGGTCGGCCGGATCGGCAGGCCACATGGTGTCCGGGGGGAGGTGACGGTGCAGGTTCGCACCGACTCGCCGGCGGAGCGATTCGCTGTCGGCGCGCAGCTCGGTGTTGGGGCTGGCCACACACTCACCGTGGACACTGTCCGCCCGCATGCGGGAAACCTGCTCGTGCGATTCGCCGGAGTCACTGATCGCGCTGCAGCTGCGGAACTGCGCGGCGTGCTGTTGACCGTCGAAACCTTCACGTTGCCCGCCCTGGATGATCCTGACGAGTTCTATGACCATCAGCTAGAGGGCTTGGCTGCAGTCGGGCCCGACGGCGCGGAGCTGGGCACGGTACGCGAGGTCGTGCACGCTCCAGCCAACGACTTGCTGGTGGTGGAGACCGACCGTGGCGAGGCGTTAGTGCCTTTCGTCAGGGCCATCGTCCCTGAGGTGGACCTGCCTGGTGGCCGAGTGGTGCTCGACCCGCCTGCAGGGTTGCTGGACTGATCGAGGTCGCAGCTGTGCTCATTGATGTCGTGACCATTTTCCCGGAGTACCTGGCCCCGGTCAGGGAGGCGTTGCTCGGGCGGGCCATCGAGCGTGATCTGATCACCTTCAGGGTGCACGACTTGCGGAACTGGACTCACGATGTGCACCGCGCGGTTGACGACACGCCCTATGGCGGCGGGCCAGGCATGGTGATGCGCCCAGATGTCTGGGGTGAGGCGTTGGACGAGGTGCTCCGCGGCGAACCGGTGCCACGGTTGGTGGTGCCCAGCCCCGCCGGACGACGGTTCACTCAGCAGCTTGCCACCGAGCTGGCCGGGCAGCCGCGGCTTGTTTTCGCCTGCGGCCGCTACGAGGGCATCGACCAGCGGGTGATTGATGATGCGGCCGAGCGAGTGGTTGTCGATGAGATCTCGATCGGTGACTACGTGCTCGTCGGGGGTGAGGCTGCTGTGCTCGTGATGGTTGAGGCGATCGCCCGGTTGCTGCCTGGCGTGCTGGGCAACCCCACCTCGGCAGTGCAGGACTCGTTTTCCGATGGATTGTTGGAGGGGCCCTGCTATACCCGTCCCGAGGTCTGGCGTAGCCGCGAGGTCCCCGCCGTGCTCCGTTCGGGCAATCACGCCGCGATCGCCCGCTGGCGCCGGGACCGCGCGGTGGAGCGCACCGCGAAGCGGCGTCCCGATCTGCTGGCTGCGCTGCCACCCGATGCGTTGGATAGTGCCGACCGGGCACTGCTCGAGGGGCTGGTCAGCCCATCCGGATACCCGCCCGACAGCACCGGTTAGCAACTGCCCGGTTTCGTTGTGGGTGGCAGCGTCTGGCACACTGGACCGGTTCCCGCAGCGGAAGCAGGGCAGGGACTGCCCCACGGTGGTGACACTCCGCTGCCACCGACGTCGCTGGTTCGCGTCCGCCCCGGGCGCATGAGACCGTGCAGAGCACATGATGACGAGGACGGATCCCCGATGAACACCCTGGACGCGCTGGACGCGATGTCGCTGCGTTCCGACATCCCCGACTTCCGGCCCGGTGACACGCTGAAGGTCCACGTCCGCGTCATCGAGGGTTCTCGACAGCGGGTGCAGTTGTTTCAGGGCGTGGTCATTCGCCGTCAGGGCGGAGGCATCCGGGAGACGTTCACGGTGCGTAAGGTGTCTTTTGGTGTGGGCGTGGAGCGTACCTTTCCGCTGCATACCCCGAACATTGCCAAGATCGAAGTGGTCACCCGCGGTGATGTACGACGCGCCAAGCTGTACTACCTTCGCGACCTCCGGGGCAAGGCCGCCAAGATCAAGGAGAAGCGTGAGACGCCGTCTGCGTCCTGAGCGGCCTGCTGCGGTCGTCTGTCGATAGCCTGAGGACGTGGCCCACCTGGCTCGCTCGACCGAACCCGCTCGCGCCGGCGATCCCGACGATTCCCGCGGCCGCCCAGCGCACCGGCATCGCCGGTTGAAGAAGAAAAAAAAGGGTTCATTCTGGCGTGAGCTGCCCATCCTGGTCATCACCGCGCTGGCACTCACCTTCCTGATCCAGACGTTCCTCGCCCGGGTGTACGTGATCCCTTCGGCTTCCATGGAAACGACTCTGGATGGTTGTCCGGGCTGCACCAACGACCGGGTGTTGGTCGACAAGCTGACCTACCACCTGCGCGATCCGCAACCCGGTGACGTCGTGGTGTTCCGCGGTCCCGACTCGTGGGGCAGCAATGTCGAGTTCTCTAATCCGCGGTCGGACAACGTGCTCATCCGCGGACTCCAACAGGCCGCCTCCCTGATCGGTCTCGCCCCACCGGACGAGCGGGACTTCGTCAAGCGGGTGATCGC
>JALZCO010000040.1 GCA_030863015.1 Actinomycetota bacterium | reverse complement strand
ATGATGCCCGTCGATCAGCACCACATCGGCCGCCCTGACCAGGGCGGGCAGGTCGGTAGGCACACGGCGGTGAGGTCATGGGCGTTGCGGGACACCACCGACCGCTGTCCGGTGCTGTCCAGCACGGTGATCGCCGAGATGTTGAGATCCGCCCCGGCCGCCCAGGCGTCCACGACGTGCACGCCGACGTCAGCCAGCTTCCCCGCAACCAGCCGGCCGACCGGGCCAGGGCCCAGCGCGGAGAGCAGCACGCTGCGCCCACCCAGCGCGCCGAAAGTGATCGCGGCAGCAGCGGCCGGTCCCCCGGCGGTGATGTCGCTGCGCTGGGCGACGACCTTCTCGTCGATACCGGGCCGCCGAGCCACCCGCTGCACCAGGTCGAGGGTCGCCAGTCCCACAAACAGCCCACGGGGCGGCATCAACGGCTCCTTGCCCGCACCACGATCAACCTCATGTGGCCAGTGTGGTGACCGCACCGCTGGTCAACCAAGCCGCCGCAGCGGCACCCACCCAGAAAACCCTGCACCGCATTGAGCGGGCCGAGCGGGGTTAATGAGTGGCCCGGTAAACCCGCTCAGTCCGCTCAATGCGTCCAGATGGGTAGTGGGAAGCCGGGTAACGTCGCTGGGGTGCGCTTCCTTGGTGATCGCAGGCCCGTTCATGACCTCACATATGACGATGTCTTCCTGATGCCGTCGTGCTCAGAGGTGGCGTCCCGGTTCGACGCGGATCTATCCACAGTGGATGGGTCGGGTACCACCATCCCGCTTGTGGTGGCCAACATGACAGCGGTAGCGGGGCGCCGGATGGCCGAGACGGTGGCCCGTCGCGGCGGGCTGGTGGTGCTGCCCCAGGACGTGGATCCGGCGGTGGTCGCCGAGACGGTGGCGTGGGTGAAGTCGCGGCATCTGGTCCTGGACACCGCGCTCACGTTGGGGCCGCAGGATGCCGTCGCAGATGCGGCCAACCTGCTGCCAAAGCGGGCCCACCGCGCTGTGGTGGTGCTCGACGGCGCACGCCAACCGGTGGGGTTGGTGACCGAGGCCGAGCTTACCGGCGTGGATCGCTTCGCCCGGCTGATCGACGTGGCGCAGACCGACCTGGTGGTGGTATCCGTCGACACCGAGCCACGCAAGATCTTCGAGCAGCTGCACCACCGCCGCCAGGAGCTGGCACTCGCGGTGGACGCCGGCGGCCGCCTAGTCGGGGTGCTGACCCCCACCGGAGCGTTGCGGGCCGAGCTGTATTCCCCCGCGCTGGACGCCGCGGGCCGGCTACGGGTGGCCGCGGCGCTCGGAGTGACCGGCGATGTCGCGGCCAAGACCGAGGCACTGCTGGCAGCGGGCGTCGACGTGCTCGTGGTCGACACCGCACATGGCCACCAGGCCAAGATGCTCGATGCGCTGCGCACAGTTCGATCACGCCGGCCAGGCGTGCCGGTAGTGGCCGGCAATGTGGTTTCCGCCCAGGGCACTCACGACCTGCTGGAGGCCGGCGCGGACATCGTCAAGGTGGGAGTAGGGCCGGGCGCCATGTGCACCACCCGGATGCTCACCGGAGTCGGTAGGCCACAGTTCTCCGCGGTAGCCGAATGCGCCGCGGCGGCTCGCGCGGCTGGTGGCCATGTCTGGGCCGACGGTGGCACCCGGCACCCTCGAGACGTCGCGCTGGCGCTGGCCGCCGGGGCAGCGAACGTGATGATCGGTTCGTGGTTGGCGGGCACCTACGAGTCGCCGGGTGACCTCCAGCGAGACGAGACCGGCCGTCCCTACAAGGAGTCTTACGGGATGGCATCCAAGCGCGCCGTCGCCGCCCGCACCACTCACGACGACACCTTCGACCGGGCACGCAAGGCGCTGTTCGAGGAGGGCATCTCCACTGCCCGGATGTACCTCGATCCGAGCCGGCCCGGGGTGGAGGACCTCATCGATCATATCTGTGCGGGAGTGCGCAGCGCCTGCACCTACGCCGGTGCCCGGACACTGCCGGAACTGTCCGAACGGGCGATGATCGGGGTGCAGTCCGCCGCCGGGTTCGCCGAGGGCCGCCCGCTACCGGCCGGCTGGTGACCTAGAGCACCCGACCCTGGCGGAGCAGTTCCTGCAACGCCGCAGCCGTCGGATCGCAAGCGAGGGTCTCCCCCAGCGGATGCAACACCGCGCCGGGCACCACCGGTTGTGGACCATCGGCCCGGTAACAACTCACTCGCCGCCACGCGCCGTCCGGTTCCGGCACGACCAGCGCTGCCGCCGGACGCAGCCGTCCTGCGCTCAACCGCACCGACCAGCATTGCTCCAGCAGACGGCACAGCCCCACCGCCCCCCGCTCCCCCGGTTCACGCGGTCCACCGGGCAGGGACAGCCCCAACGGGCTGGGCAACAGGGTCAGGCTGGAATCACTGATCCGTAACCAGGCGACCTCGTCACGCAGGTCGCCGTTGCCGTTGGGCCGCCACGCCGCGAGCCGGTCCAGCAGCCCGGCAGGGTCAGGTGCCCGCAGCAGCGGTGCGGCCGGCAGACCGGCGCGGTTCAACGCGTCGAGCTGTTCGGCCAGCGGGTCGAGCAACCCGGTTGGATCCAGCACACCACACGGTTTGCCACTGAGCCCCAGTGCCTGCTCGCTGAGCACGGCAAGCAGGTCGGCCAGCACGTCGATCCCACCGGGCAACACCACAATGGCGTCGGACAGCAGCCGCACCACCTGCAGCCGGGCAGCTGCCCCGTCGACCGCTCGTAGATCAGTGGCCTTGGTACCCGGCTCGGCGCCGCGCGCCAGCACCTCCACGACGTCCACCCCGGAGTCAATAGCGTCGAAGGTGACCGATCCGGATACGCCTAGCACCATGCCCCAGCAACGCCGAGCCAGCTCGGTTCCCAGCCGCGGCACGGCATCATCCAACGGCGCGCCGGCGGAGAGCCCAGGCCCGCCCAGGATTCCAATCCGCACGATCAGACACGTTAGTCCGAATGGAGGTTCGGTGCGCGCGGCGGTACTCGACAGTCCACCGGCCACCCGTAGAATCGGGCGGATCCCGCCCGCGAGGAGTGACGAATTCGGTGCCTGCCGCATCGAGCCCCGGCTGTAGTACGGAGCCGGGCTCCTGGCCCGGCTGCCCCGGCCCGCCGTCCCACCGGGCGGCATAGATGGATGTTGCGCTCTCCCTCCTTGGCCTGCTCGGGATGGCCGCGCTGACCGTAGGCACCTTCGTGTGCGTCGCTGGCGAGTTCGCCCTCACCGCCCTGGAACGCAGCACCGTTGAGGCACACGTGCAGCAGGTTGGCGACCGTCGCTCCCACCAGGTCAAGCACGCGCTGCGCACGCTGTCGTTTCAGCTGTCCGGGGCGCAGGTCGGTATTACGATCACCACCCTGGTCACCGGATACATCGCCGAACCGGCCATCGCCAGACTGATCCGCCCCGGGCTCGATGCCATGGGTTTACCCGCTGCCGCTACGGCAGGCGCGTCGCTAGGGATCGCGCTGGCGCTGGCGACCGGACTGTCAATGCTGTTCGGCGAACTCGTGCCCAAAAATCTGGCCATCGCCCGGCCGCTGTCCACCGCCCGGCAGGTCGCCGGTGCGCTCAACGCGTTCTCCACCGCGTTCCGCTGGCTGATCTGGGCGTTGAATGGCTCGGCGAACTGGATCGTGCGGCGCCTGGGCATCGAACCGGCCGAAGATCTGCGCTCCGCTCGCTCCCCGCAAGAACTTGGCTCCCTGGTCCGCAGCAGCGCCCAGCAGGGCACGCTGGATCAAGGAACCGCAACCGTGCTGGACCGCTCGCTGCGCTTCGGCGAGCGCACCGCGGAGGAGCTGATGACACCCCGGGTCCAGGTGCAGGCACTGCGGGCGGACGCGACCGCACTGGCCTTGGTTGACGCCGCGCGGCGGACCGGATACTCGCGCTTCCCGGTCTATGGCAGCGACCTCGACGACGTGCATGGCGTGGTGCACGTCAAGCAGGCCTTTGCAGTGCCGGCCGACCAGCGCGCCGCAACCCGAGTCGGCGCCCTGGCCAATCCGGTCCCCACGGTGCCGAACTCGCTGGACAGCGATGCACTGCTCGACCGGCTGCGCGGCCAGGGACTGCAGGTCGCCATCGTCGTCGACGAGTATGGCGGCACCGCGGGGATCGTCACCCTCGAGGATCTGGTGGAGGAAATCGTCGGCGACGTCCGTGACGAGCACGACCGCATGGAAGTCTCCCAGGTCCAGCCGCTAGGCGACGACAGGTGGATCATCTCCGGACTGCTGCGGGTCGATGAGGTGGCCGATGCCGTCGGACTCGCGATGCCCGAGGGTGACTACGAGACGGTGGCCGGGCTCGTGATGGAGCGGCTGGGCCGCATACCCGATGTGGGTGACGAGATCGACTTCGACGGTTGGCGGCTGACCGTGATCCGGATGGACCGCCGCCGCATCGCCGACCTTCGGCTCACCCGGACGGCACCAACCGAGCAGGTGACTTAGGTGAATATCGCCGCGCTGCTGGGCGCACTGTTGCTGCTGGCGGCGAACGCCTTCTTCGTCGGCGCTGAATTCGCATTGATCAGCGCGCGACGAGACCGGCTGGAATCGATAGCCAAGCGCGGGGTGCACCGGGCCCGCACGGTGATCCGGGCTGGGGAGAAGCTGTCGCTGATGATGGCCGCGGCGCAGCTCGGAATCACGATCAGCTCGCTGGGGCTGGGTGCGCTCGGCGAGCCCGTCGTTGCCCGCCAGCTCGAGTGGCTGGCCGGCCCGCTCGGGATACCCGACGCGGTGCTGCACACCATCTCCTTCGTCATCGCACTGGGCATCGTCACGGTGGCGCACATCCTGCTCGGGGAAATGGTGCCCAAGAACATCGCCATCGCCGGGCCGGAGCGAACCGCGCTGTGGATGGTGCCGCCGCTGGTCGCCTGGGTGCGGCTGATTCGCCCGGTGATCGCAGTGCTGAACTGGATCGCCAACCACGTGCTGCGCGCATTCGGCGTGCAGCCGCGCGACGAGTTGGAGAGTGCCTACAGCCCCGACGAGCTGGCCAACCTGATCGCCGACTCCAGCCGCGAGGGGTTGCTGGACAGCCAAGAGCACCGCAGGCTGGCTCAAACCTTGTCGACGATGGTGCGCACCGTGGCCGACGTGCTGGTCCCGATCTCCGGCCTGACCACAGTGCCCGCCGAGCCTGTCCTGGGTGACATCGAGCATGCCGTGGCCCAGACCGGTTTCTCCCGTTTCCCACTGTGTGATGGCGCCGACCGGCAGCTGGTGGGATATCTGCACGTCAAGGACGTGCTGGACCTGCTTGGCCGGCCACCGGACACGCCGGTGCCACCGGGCAGCGTGCGCCCGTTACCCGAGGTGCAGTCCACTGCCAAACTAGACGAGGCACTGGCCCTGCTGCGTCGCTCCGGCAGCCATCTAGCCCGGGTTATGCGTCCCGACGGGAGCACCGCGGGAGTCGTCGCCCTGGAGGACCTGGTCGAGGAGTACGTCGGCACGGTCCGCGACGCCACCCACGTCTCCCGCTGATCCGACCGGCGCTGGCAGAGCCACCGCGTTGCATATGCAGCACAAGCAGGGCGCGTCGACGGCCGGAAGGTGGCTCTGTCAAGAGGTCCCTCAGACGACGCGGGCACGCACCGGGCAACTTTCCTGCGCCGGCGATGTGATCACTCGCTGAACCCCTCCACGGGGGGGCAGGAGCAGATCAGGTTGCGGTCCCCCTGAGCCTGGTCGATCCGCCGCACCGGCGGCCACACCTTGGCGGTCGTCCGGCCCATCGGGTAGGCGGCGAGTTCGCGGTTGTAGGGGTGATCCCACTTGTCCATGAGGCAAGTGGCGGTGTGCGGCGCGCAGCGCAGCGGGTTGTCCTCGACGGGCCACTCCCCCTCGGCGAGCCGGTCGATCTCGTCCCGGATCGCGATCATGGCTTCGCAGAAGCGATCAAGTTCAGCAAGGTTCTCGCTTTCGGTGGGCTCGACCATCAGTGTGCCGGCCACCGGGAAGGACATGGTCGGCGCGTGCAGCCCGTAGTCGGCCAGCCGCTTGGCGACGTCGTCCACGGTGACGCCGGTTGCTGTGGTGATCGGTCGCAGATCCAGGATGCACTCATGGGCAACCAGCCCTGGCGTGCCCGAGCCATCAGCACGGCCGCCCGCGTAGAGTACCGGGAAATACGGCCCGAGGCGTCGGGCCACGTAATTCGCGGCTGCGACCGCGGTCAACGTGGCGCGCCGCAGGCCTTCAGCGCCCATCATCCGGATGTAGGCCCAGGAGATCGGCAGGATCGACGCGCTACCCCACGGCGCCGCGGCCACCGGACCCACCACTGCATCGGGAGCGGTCTGCGGGTGTCCGGGTAGGAAGCGTGCCAGGTGGGCTCGGACTCCGATCGGACCCACTCCAGGCCCACCGCCGCCATGCGGGATGCAGAACGTCTTGTGCAGGTTGAGGTGGCTGACGTCGGCGCCGAAGCGACCCGGCCGGGCCAGCCCGAGCAGCGCGTTGAGGTTGGCGCCGTCGACGTAGACCTGCCCGCCGGCATCGTGCACCAGCGCACACACATCGGTCACAGCCGGCTCGTACACCCCGTGCGTGGACGGATAGGTGATCATGATGGCAGCCAGTTCGGTACCGTGCTTGGCGATCTTCGCGCGGAGGTCATCAAGGTCGACGTCGCCGTTGCGGTCACATCCGACGACCACGACGCGCATCCCGGCCATCACCGCCGAGGCAGCATTGGTGCCGTGCGCGCTGGACGGGATCAGGC